>JAGUQW010000012.1 GCA_030154445.1 Spirochaetota bacterium
GAAGACGATCTAGAAGAGTTAGTGATAGAAGAAGAAGTTGAAGACGATCTAGAAGAGTTAGTGATAGAAGAAGAAGAAGAGTTATATATATCGAAATATATTTTTGGAGCTTTTCAAAATATATTAATGCAAAAATATACGGATGAATTACCAGATTTATTAGATAAATTTAAAATTTCTAAAATAGCTATTGCTGAAAATGATAATGGATTATTTGTATTTAATTACAATGATTTTAATATACCATTAAGTATTGATCAAAACAATCCACTATTTCAAGAAGTATTATCTCATGGTAATGTACTTTCTTTATTTGGAGATTTGACAAATTCTGAATATTTAGAAGACTTATTTTCATATGAGATATTAAGATCACTTCATGAATTATTTATCAGACCAATTATGGATAATAATGTAGTAATAGGGATCGTTATTTTAGCTCGAGATAGTGAACAAATAGAATTATCTCATCAAGATAAAAAAGAATTATTTATAGATCATAATTAATAAAAAAATCAATTTATTGGAGTTGTATAATGATAAAAAAAACAAAAATAGTTTGTACCCTAGGTCCTGCTGTAGATAATGTAGATATTTTATCTTCTATGCTTTTAGCAGGAATGAATGTTGCTCGTTTGAATTTTTCTCATGGGACACATGAAGAACAAGGTGGTAGAGCTGAGCGAGTACGAGAAGCTTCTAAAAAAACATCGATACCTGTAGCTATTTTATTAGATACTAAAGGTCCTGAAATTAGAACAAAATCACTAAAAGATGGTAAAGAAATATCTTTGACTCAAGGACAAGAATTCTTTTTTACTACAGATGATATTGTTGGTGATAACAAAGGCGTATCTGTAACTTATGCAGACTTTGTGAAAGATATGAGTATTAATAAATCTATTTTAGTAGATGATGGTTTACTTGCTTTTACAGTAACTAAAATTGAAGGTAATAAAGTATATACAACTCTTCTTAATGATGGATTTTTAGGTGAAAAGAAAGGTGTTAATTTACCGGATATGAAAATTAACCTACCAGCATTATCAGAAATAGATATAGCAGATCTTATTTTTGGTTGTTCAATTGGAATTGATTTTGTAGCAGCATCTTTTATACGTAAAGGATCAGATGTTCTAGAGGTTAGAAAAATATTAGATGCAAATGGTGGAAAAAACATCAAAATTATTTCAAAAATTGAAAATCAAGAAGGATTAGATAATTTTCCTGAAATACTTTTAGTGTCAGATGGTATTATGGTAGCTAGAGGAGATCTTGGTGTTGAAATTCCAATGGCTAAAATTCCATTTGCTCAAAAAAATATGATAGCACTTTGTAATGAAGTTGGAAAACCTGTTATTACTGCTACTCAAATGTTAGATTCTATGATTAAAAATCCAAATCCAACGAGAGCAGAAGTAACTGATGTTGCTAATGCTATTTTAGATGGAACGGATGCAATAATGCTTTCTGGTGAAACAGCTAAAGGCTTGTATCCTTTACAAGCTGTTGTTGCAATGACTAAAATTGCAAATGAAATTGATCCGTATATTGAATCAATGTCTGTAGATTTTGAAGAAAGAGTAGATATAACGGAGGCTGTTGCTAGAGGTACTGTAGAAGTTTGTAGTGCTTGTGGAGCAAAGGCTATTGCTATAGGAACACATACTGGACGCTCAGCACTTAGTGTACGAAAATATTTTCCAAAAGTACCTATTTTAGCAGTTGTTGATAATGAACAAGTCGCAAGACAATTACTTCTTGTAAAAGGTGTGTATAGTATAGTTGATGACACATTATCTGGACATGAAGAAATAGCAAGAGTAGCGTTAAAAGCTTGTCAAGAAGTCTTAAATCTTCAAAAAGGAGATACTATTGTTGTATCTTATGGACAAGAAATATTTACTTCTGGAACTACAAATAGTTTGAGAGTATTAGAGATTCGTTAATTTTTGTAATAATTTTATTAAAAAAAATAGATATAAAAAAAAGAGAGAAGTATAACCTCTCTCTTTTTTTATATCTATTTTTTTTTATTATGAACGTCCAAATACACTAACATAAAAACCAATTTCACCAGGTGCTGTAGTATCATTAATATAAACAAAACTATTTGGCATAGTATAAAATACACCTAGCTTATAAGTAAGGCCTAAAAATACAGCATCAGCATAAGCTCCTACACGATGACTAATAGTTAAAGCATCGTTAACAAGAGAATTAGATTCAAATATTCCATAGACTAATCCATAGTCTACACCAAAACCAACATTATTAATACGCCCACCTAAGGATAAAAATATATTAATATCAGGAATACTATTAAACCCTACAAGAGGATCTGAAACATTACCAGATTCTGCTCCTAAAGAAGTAATAGAAAAAGTTTGTTCAAAACCTCTAATTAATACATATTGACTTAGTCTAAAATAAATATCATCAAAAGAAAATACTTCACCAAAATGAGATGGAATATATATAGCAAAATATACATTAGCATACTCTAAAGTAGTATAAATACTTAAACCACCATGACCTTTAATAGCTGTAGAAACTGCACCAATTGTTGGTATAGCAACACCACCATAAAGTTCTAAATTCCAAAGTTCAAAACGAAATGTTGTTAATAAATCAATATTAAGATAATCAATACCATTATTTGAATCTGAATAAAGAACTAATTCAGGTTCATAACGGCCTTCTTGAATAGGAAAACTAAATGCTAAACCAGCTCCTTCTAATGATTTGTAACCATAATAATCTGAACCAGGAGTATAATTGTATTGAAACCCTCTTGGGATAACTTTATCTTCTCCAAGATATTTATACCTTCCATAAAATGT
The DNA here is from genome assembly GCA_030154445.1 of Spirochaetota bacterium. Taxonomy (NCBI): domain Bacteria; kingdom Pseudomonadati; phylum Spirochaetota; species Spirochaetota bacterium. The sequence goes on from JAGUQW010000012.1 coordinate 2,844, forward strand.
ATGAAAGTTGAAAGTACTGGATGGAGAAATTGATAATTTTAAAGTGTCTAATTTTATAAGATCATTAAGACCGCTTTGTAAATTTAGATCTTCACCATTTACTCCTAGACTGAAAACAAGACCACTTTTATCTCCAACAACAATATTAGCCTCTGCATTATATGAAATACTTGGTTTAAGATTTTGGTTCATTTTCATGTGAAAATCTAAGCGAGGAAATTGAATACTAGTTTCTTGTGTAAAACCGATGTTTGTAAATTGTAAGAATAAGAGTAAAAGTAATAAAAACAACTTTTTATTCATTTGAGGCTCCTAGAATAATTATCAATATATTTATTGTTATAAGTTAGAGACATTATATAAGATTTAGTATGTGTATTATAAATTATTTTAATTATTATAAATTATTTTATAATAATTATCAAGATTTATCTACTTACTAACCGACTATATACTAACTGATAAATATTATTTTAGTAATATGTTATATGATTCGGTTATTTTCTAAATTTCTTGAGATAATATTTAAATTAATGAATGAGGGTGTATGAAACTAATTATAGGGGTCTATGATAGAGAAGTTTCACATAATTTAGCTGTGATTTTATCAAGTAAAAAAATCATTCCTATAGAAGCAGAGGCTTCTGAAGAAATTCCTTCTTTGTTGGAAATTCATCGTGGAGCTATGTTACTTTGTGAAGAAACCTCTATAGATTTTTATCAGAATTTATATGATAAAAATCTTCTGACCGATACTTTTCTTCTATATCATCCCAATTTGTCAACAACAGATCTTTTAAAATTAAGAAAATTTGGATTAAAATCATTAATTCCTTATACAGAAGATGCAAATACTATTATAGATTTAATTGCTAAACAACTAAGTCTTTTAGCGTCTTCATTAAAAAAAAATGATGCTAGTATTATGATTCCTAATATCAATATAGTAGATCAAAAAATAAACTCTAATAATATTGGTAATAAAAATCCTAATAATGTTGCAATTCATCTTGTCAATTCCAAACGATGGACATATGGTAAATTATTAGGGCTTAATAGTTCTAAAGTTTCAGTTAGTATTTACAATAAAGATGTGATTCAAGATTTATTGCAAGATAAAGCATCGGATAATATATTGATGTATTTACAAGGTCTTAATATCAGAGTCTTTGCTGATCTTGTAAATATCAATGATAATAATTTTGTATTTAGGTATCGTCAAATGTCAAAAGATGATGCTCAACGATTAGCCTATTTTATAAATCATTGTCAAAAAAACCCTAAAACAGAAACTTTAACAATGAATATCTAACAAATGGAGAAATAAATGTCAAAATTAAATATTCAATCACCTTATATATATGATAAGAAAAATATTTGGGAAGTCTCTAATAAAGAAGATATTTCAAAAATTTTTATAGAATCAGATAAATATAAAGTGTTTCTTGATGCTGTACGTACAGAAAGAGAAGGGGTTGAGTGGATTCAAAATCATGTAGAATCTCAAGGTTTTGTTAATCTTGAAAAAATCACATCAGTGAAACCTGGTGATAAAATTTATTATCAATTTGAGAATAAAAATATAACTTTAGTAATTATAGGACAAGATTCTATTAAAAATGGCGTAAATATTATAGGTGCACATTTGGATGCTCCAAGATTAGATTTGAAAGTAAGACCACTTATAGAAGAAAATGGTGTGGCTATGCTTAAAACTCATTACTATGGTGGAATTAAAAAATATCAATGGTTAAATATTCCTTTAGCAATTCATGGAGTTGTTATCAAACAAGATGGTTCAAAAGTAACTATCAATATTGGAGATAAAGAAGAAGATCCTGTATTTGTAATTTCAGATTTACTTCCCCACTTGTCTAGAAAAATTCAAGGTGAGAAAAAATTATTAGATGGTATAGAGGGTGAAAATCTTAATCTATTTGTAGGAACAATACCTATTGATAACAAAGATTACAAAGATAGAGTAAAAGCTTGTGTTTTAGAATATTTGTTTCATACTTATGGAATTATAGAAGAAGATTTGATTTCAGCAGAATTAGAAGTAGTACCAGCTTTAAAAACAAAAGATGTAGGATTTGATAGAAGTATGATAGGTGGCTATGCTCATGATGATAGAGTTTGTTCTTATTCTGCACTTTCTGCTTTAACACAAATAGATTCAACTCCTAAAAAAACAGCTATTGTTTTCCTTACTGATAAAGAAGAAATTGGTTCTAAGGGTATTACAGGTAGTGATTCTCAAGCTTTGCCTAATATTATAGCAGAACTGCTTTATAGGGAAGATAAACAATATCATGAAATAGAATTAAGAAGAGTGTTGAATAAATCTTGTTGTTTGTCAGCAGATGTTGGTGCCGCGTTAAATCCTCTGTTTCCTTCAGTTCATGATAAATACAATGCTTCTTATATGGGATCAGGTGTAATTATTAAAAAATATACAGGTGCGGCTGGGAAAAGTAGTGCTTCAGATGCTTCTGCAGAATTAGTCGCAAAAATACGTCGTATCTTCAATGAAAATGATGTAGTATGGCAAGCATCTTCTATGGGTAAAATTGATGAAGGTGGTGGTGGAACTATCGCTATGTTTATTGCTCAGTATGGAATTCCTGTTATTGACTGTGGAATTGGTGTAGTAGGAATGCATGCACCTTATGAAATCATTAGTAAAGCAGATTTGTATCATCTCATTAGAGGATACAAAGCTTTCTTTATAAATTCATAGTATCTAGGAAGTAATTCATGCAGTATAAATATCTTTATGGTCCTATACCTTCTCGAAGATTAGGGATTTCATTAGGCATAGATCCTATTCCTTTTAAAACATGTCCTTTAAACTGTATTTATTGTGAATGTGGAGCAACAACTGAATTTACTATGGAGAGAAAAGAGTATATACCTACTCAAGATTTGTTAAGAGAATTAGATCATTTTATGGCTCACAATCAATCTCCAGATTTTATTACCTTTTCAGGATCTGGAGAGCCAACTTTATATAAAGATTTAGGTTTTGTAATAGATTATATACACAATAATTTTTTACATACCAAAGTTGCGGTAATTACAAATTCTATTATGCTTGCAGATAAAATTTTGTGTCGAGAATTGATGAAAGCTGATTTAGTAGCACCTTCGCAAGATGCTATTAGTGAAGAAACATACAAAAAAATTGATGTTCCTATGAAAAATATTGATATTAATAAATTACCTCAATATTTGAGAGAATTTGCTATTGAATATATGTCCTTAGAAAAAAAAGAATTATGGATAGAAATATTTATCGTAGAAGGGATCAATGATACAGATCAAGAAATAACATTGTTTATTAAAGAACTAAAAAAAATTCCTTATTCGAAAATACAATTAAATCGTTTGGATAGAATAGGAACTAAATTAGATCTTAAACCAGCATCGATGGAAAGGCTGTATTATATACAAGATCGTTTTATAGAAAATGGACTAAAAAATGTAGAAATAATTGGTAAGTTTAAAAAACGAGATGAAATCAAATCTTATAATCAATCCTTAGAGGATATTATTATGACTTGTCTTACACGCCGATCTACATCACTAAAAGATCTTTTAATAATGACATCTTCTACAGTAGATGATATTGGTAAATATTTAGATGTTTTGGGTACTGAAAATAAAATAATTCAAAAAAATATAGATGGAGAAGTCTCTTATAAGATTTTTCATAAATAATATAATTTCATAATCAAAAAAGCACCTTATTTATAAAGGTGCTTTTTTGATTATGGGAAAATTTTTTATAAAAGTTTTATTTAGGAGATTCTATAAACTCTGTGATATGTTCTTCTATAAGTACAGGATGTTCTAGAAATGCATTGTGTGCTGATTCGGGATAGACATGTTCTCTTTTAAAAGAACTTGAAATAATATTAAAAGAATTAATAGAACTTGCTGGTGGTACAATAAGATCATTCTCTCCAGTTATTAACATTACAGGGATAGTAATATTCTTTAGATTAAATTTAGGGTCTGTTTCTAAGTTGCGTGTAGATTCATTATTTTTATCAAGTAGAATAAGTATCTTTTTAATTTGTGTCCCCAATATAACTGGTTCTAATAAAGGATCTGCAGTGAGTTTAGATGCTACTTCGGTAGTATATTTGTCATAATGAGTAAAACCTTGTATTATATCAGCTTTAGAAACATAAGAATTGTGTTTAATAAAAGAATCTAAATTTAAAGGGATATTATCTAAATAGAATTTTTTGATACCTTCCCATTCCTTACGAGAATTATTTGAAATATCAGAACGATTTAGATAAGGATCAATAAATTTTGTAATGATATTTGGAGAAATACTAGAGCTCATATTAACAACATTAAGAGCTGGAGATAACATCATAAGCCCTGTGAGTTTGTTTTGATTAATACTAGTATAAGCAGAAGCAATCATGCCCCCATAACTATGAGCAAACAAATAAATATTAGAATCAGGATATAGTGATTTTACCGAAGTAACTACAAGATCAAGATCTTTGACATTTTGATCTACAGTGATAGAGCTTTCTGATATTTTACCTCGAGCTCCACCAGAACCACGCTGATCATAAAATACCATACGGTATTTCTTACGAATACTTTCCCAAGCAGGGGCATAGAAATACACTAATCCTGAACCCCCTGGTCCTCCATGGACAAATATAATAATATCTTTGCTGTTAGTTCCTGCAATCAATACAGGTAGAGATGCTCCTGCACTTTGGACATAATATAATTTTCTACTATCTTCATAAGGTTTAACAGAACAAGATGTTATAAATACACTAATAAATAATACTAATAATATCATTTTTTACCTCCTACAAAATCAAATTTATAACTTAAGCTAGCTCCATACATAATAAAATGTTTGATAGTAAAATTAAATGGGAATTGCATGCGATACCCTAAAAATACAGCAAATTTGAACGGTTGCATAAATTTTTTGTTAAAATCATAACCCATTCTAAGACCAGAGGAAAAAATTCCGTAAGGTTGGCTGATAAAATTGTCTTGAAATCCTTTTTCAAGAGTAAATACAGGGGTTTGGAAAAATTCAGAAGCAACTCCTAAACCTGTTTCTAAAGAAAATAAAAATCCTCTTTTGGTACTAAGTGAATATTGTAATTCTACAATACTACCAAACAAAATAAAAGGTGCAACAGGTTGGAAAATACTACTTGGAACAAAGGTAATAAGCGATGTTTTGACAGATAAAGTGTTTATTCCTTTTGTATAAAAGGGAATAATAAAATCAAGATCAAAACCACCAAAAGCGATATTAAATGAATAAGCTGTAACACCAAATTCTAGCTGAAAAGCTGGTTTGGTATTAGTATTTTCTTGAGCATAAATGTCGACGCTGAAAATAAGTATTAATAATAAGAGAAAATTTTTTTTCATATAAGAATTCCTTTTTTATAAGTAATATTAAATATTATAGTAACATTATATAATATATTATTATAAAAATCTACCTTTGAATGATTTATTTTAGTAAAATACCTTTAAAATGTTGTTTTATATAGGTATACAGTAGTTTTTTGTTTATATATTTTTGAAGATATATAAGATATAAATAATATATATCTTTAATATATTGACAAATATGATCAATAATGTTATAATATTCTCATAAATGGAGAGATGGCTGAGTGGTCGAAAGCGGCTTCCTGCTAAGAAGTTGTCCTGGATATTACGGGACCATGGGTTCGAATCCCATTCTCTTCGAGACCTTGTTAAGGCAAAAATTAAACCATCATAGAAATATGATGGTTTAATTTTGTAATAAATTTATGACGAATCTTCTAGGTAATGTAGAAGATTTTTTTTGATTTTGTATATTATTTTTTATTAAGTTTTTTTGTACTTAGATCCTACAAAACAAATATAAATAGCGATTAAATAATAAATTAGTAAGTACTTATCTTAAGGTTTTGAATGGAAAGTGATTTTTTTTAATAAATACATTATATAATTATCACCAGATTTTAATACTTCTACATTTATATTTTTTTCTTGATGTTGTTCTCTCTCTCGTTGTTCTTTTTCTCGTTGTTTACGCTCTTTACGCTCTTGTTTTTTATTTTGAGTATATAGATATTGTATCCAAATAAGTAAAACAGGTAAGCCTATAGAACCAAAATTAACGATACTTTTATCTATCATCAGACTGGTATGATCAGGCAAATGATAAGTAGTAAGATATGATAGAAGTACAGATATCGTAATAAAGGTTATTGAAAGTATTGTTATACCCATGTGATTTTCCTTCCATAGTTAAAATTATAAGATAACGAGCAAAAATCATCCTAAATTAATGGGAGTCTTATAGTATATAAGTAGCGAATATCATGCCAAATATCTATGATTTCCTAAGATCCTATGTAAATATAATAGATAAAAATACTGAAGTCGAATCTTTATTCTCCCACCACACTCTCAATCTCTTCCTGACTAAGTTCGTAGAGGATATCAATTTTTTTGATATTTAATCAATTCGAAATCTTACATTTTCTCCTGTTTCATAAATTTCTATGATTTTTGATAATGTAGTTATTTCAAAAAATAATTCTGTTTTTGAAAATTCATATATTCCATTTTTAGCAGCAAGTAACTTCTTTAACATTGGATATATAATATTTTCATCATGTTTAATATATTCATCAACATCTTTTGTACTTGTTGCTAATTTATAACCTTTTTTTGTTCCAACAATAATAATCCCATATTCCCTTATTTTACCAATAATATTTGTTGTTAAAAATCTGTGGTTTATTTTACAATTAACAACAGATTCTAAATATGAAATTAAATTACTAGAATTAATAATCTGGTCGCTAAAAGTATTATTAATTAATAATTCTAACACTTCTATTCTTATTCGATAATCATTTTCTTGTTTTTCTCTATAATCACGAAAAAAGTAATCACATTTCTTTTGTTGGTAATTAAAAATTTCTTCATCTTTAACTGTAGTATTAATACTGGGTAGAATTTTATATGGAAAATAGTGAATATTAATAAATTGGTTTTTAATCATATCATAGCATATTTTTTCAAAATTTCCTGAAAAATTTTTATCAATATATTTAGTTAAAGTTCCTGAAACAATATCTGATATTTGTATTATTTCAGATTCTTTACTATCTACAAATTCATGAGTCCAATTTGTATCATCAAACAATGTTCTTTGAGTATAATTATTTAAATAACTGCTAAACTCTTCTTGAAATTCATCAGATCCTATTTTATCTGCATGAATAACTAAATCCATCTTTTTAGTATTAGCAAATATAGCTTGGTAAAATACTCTATTAATATATTTATAGAATGATTTTTTATAGGATAAACCACTATCTTGTTTCAAGTATTTTTTATCAACAACAAAAGCACAAAATTGTATGGGAAGTTTTTGTATTTTTTGTAAAGCTATTGTACGTCGTTTTGATCTAAGTTTCTTACTTTTTAACTCATGTTCTGGTTGCATATTTAATTCTTGTTTTAATTCTAAAATACTATTGCGTACAGTTAGCATAAGATCTTCATCAACGATTGTTGCTAAACAAACAAAATATTGACTGACATGATCTGTGTCAAAATTTAGAGCATTTGTTCCTGTTTCATCAATATATGCGTGTAATTGTTTAATTTTCTCCTCCACCTTACGCCCCCTCCACAATCTCAATCTCTTCCTGACTAAGTCCGTAGAGGGTATAGACGAGGATATCGATCTCTTGTTCTTCGGGGGTGGAGTCTTGGTTCTGTTCTTTTTTGTGCAGTATTGTTTGCACGAGCTCTGTTATCTGTTTCTCCTGTGCTGGGGTAGGTACTGGTATGGGGAGATTTTCAACCCATACTTTTTTCCATCGAAATGTTCCCATACCTGTTGCAGCACTTATTCTATGTAAACACCATTTTATACTTTTAGAGTTTAAAATACCTAATAAAAAATATAGATTTATAATATCACTAGTCATTATAAAAGATGTTGCCTCATTGTACATTTTAGATATATCTAAATGAAATTGATTATTATCACAAATCTCAATCCAAACAATCTTCGGCTTCTCGAAATCTTCTAAATAAGCACAGTTTCGAAGATTGTAAGGAGTATCGCCTTGATCTTGTCGTTTTATTATTTCTTTACTATAGTGATCGAGATGTTTTTTAATTGCTGGATATTTGTTAATATCTATAGGAGCAATATTTTTTAATTTCATGCCGTTATGTGTGTTTATCAACCACTTATCAGCGAACTCATAGGAGTAGCGTTTGATATCGCGTCCTCGGAGCAGAGGTTTGATGATCTCTTCAGATTTGGGATCTTCTTTTATTAATGCCGAACGCGTGTTCCCGTCTATGATAAATGCCTCATTATATCCTGTTAAAACACCTCTATTAATACTAATATCCCAGTCTTTGAGGGGCTTGCCAATCTTATTCATCTTGTTGAGGATAGTGGCTTCTTGCGGGTTCACGATAATCCAACTATCGCCTGTGAGCGTAGAGGTGATTTGTTTCCGTTCTGCTTTGAGTTTGCCGTGATCTATAGAGATGATTTTGTTGTGTAGGGTGTAGGCGGGGATAGTGTCTTGATAGGGACGATCATCGCGTCTCTCATAGCAAATGATATTCGTATCCACTGTCGCACTGTCAAACCATCCAGAACCCAAGTCCAAGACTTCGTGCGTGTAAGCGTTTTGACAGAGCCATGCTCTGGTGCTTTTTCCATAGCCGGAACGCATCCATTTGTTGGAAATAATAGTAGATACTATGCCTTTGTCTCGAATCAAATCAAAAGATTTCTCCATGAATAATTGATAAATATCGCCCGTAGACGCATAAGTAGCAAAAGAATCTCTATCAAAATTGTTTTTCTGCGACGATGTCTGCAAGGCAAAATAAGGCGGGTTCATAATAATCAAATCGAAACCAACAAATTCCCCCGTCTCGAGATTTAATACCTCTGGAAATTCATAACGCCACTCCATACTATTCGCAAAACGATCTTTGGTGTATCGGGCTTTTTTGATAGTTTTGTTCGTGAGATCGCGAATGTTATCAGTTATCTCCGTGAGATAGTCTTGCTCTGGCTCTTTGTCTTTGATAAGGATAGCAATTTTGTTTTGATATTCTTTGCTGGCTTTCTTATTTTTGTCGGATATTGACATTCCTTCTATAGGAGAAGTTAACAAATCAGTGGCACGCTCTTTGAAAGTTGTTATTAGATCTTCGATGACTTTTATTTTGTTTTCTATGTTTTCTTTTTGGACATTACATTTGAGAATTTCTATCTTTCTACGATATTCGGATTTTTCGTCACCGCTGGCTTCTTCTTTGTATTTGGTGATAAGCGTGTGATATTCTTGTAAAAAATTTATCTCTTTGGGCGATAAAATACGCTTGTCTCTAATATCAAAACGATGAATCAAGCTATTACCTTCTTTGATGTTGATGTCAATATTGGGAAGTGTTTCGAGATGTGTCGGCTTGTATTCTGGAGTGACATGATAATAAGTGTGTTTCAATAGTTCTATCCATAATCTTAGTTGACAAATCATCACGGATTTGGGATTGACATCCACGCCAAACAAACAATTCTCAATTAAAAATTTCTTCTCTTCAAAAATAGCTTCTTGTAATTTTTGTTTTTCAGCATTGATCCTGCCATTAGACACCTGATAAGTGCAAATCTTGTTGTTGTCATCCAAAATTAATAGTTCATCGTTTTCGACAAGGATGGTATATTCGTTTCGTGATACTTTCCTTTCGTCTTTATAACAAAATAAGCCTAGCTCGTGTTTGAATTCTATTAATTTGTTCAACACCGATACAACAAAATGTCCACTACCAACGGCTGGATCACAGATTCTGATTTTGTTGAAGGTGCTTACTAGTGATTTGTCATTTTGTGTGATCTCTTTTAAATCCTCCCACGATGGGATATCGCGATCTAACTCTCTCCTGAAGAGATTGATAATGCTTTCTTTGACACTGGTCGTGGACATATAATGTGTGATTGCTTCAGGCGTAAAATGAGCACCTTCTTGGTAGCCGTTTAATTTTTCGAATACCAATCCTAATACTGCTGAGTTGATCAATGGCTTGGCTTCTTCTTGGATAATATTATCGCAAGATCCGAAATCATAGCTATTCAAAAAGTCTAATAAATAATGTAATACAGATACTTGAGTATTGTTTTTGTCAGGCATTTTATCATGTACAGAGATATCATAAAGAAAATGCTCATCATCCTGTAAATCAAATAGAGAGCTATTTAAATAGGGAATTTTAATAAATTCTGGAGTGATAGAACCTCTTTCTTTTTTGGCTAAGACTTTAAAAAATAATTCTTTGAGGCGGGAGAAATCTTGGATGATATCTTTATTCAAAAAATGATAGCTAGAATCTTTGGGATGTATCGTGATTAGTGAAGCTTCTAATAATTTCAAAAATAAAATTCTATTAATAATCAATAATAGATAGCGTAGTTTTTCATCTAAGTTTTGTAAGCTTGGATTTACTTTACAAATAAGTTTGATGAGGGTGTGAGGGGTAGAACTTTCTTCGATTTTGTTGGTAGTTTCTTTGGTGTTTTTTTCTTCTAATCCCAAAATATATAATAAGTTTTTATAAAATTTTTGATCCAAACTATTTGCATCAGTAGTGTGAGCTTCTTTGAGGAGAGTATAGGGTGAGAAAAAACGATACAATATAATAACTTTTTCTATATCATCTTCATTGTCTATATCAAGCTGAGTATAGTCGTTTAAATTGAAATAATAAACTAGTTCTTGTAAATTTTCAAAAAATGAAGGGGCAGCATTTTTTACTTGAGCATAGAAAAAATCAACATTTTTGTCAGTGAACAATCTTTCAGAAAATTGTTTATGGGGTTTTTGAAAAATTTCTGTAGCTTTTTTGAAATCTTGAGCATCAAAAATAAACCACTCTATACCATTAGTAATAATAAGATTTTTGACAAGATAATTGTTATTTTCTTCTTCTTGATAAAAATAATGAATCAATTGAGCTAATGATTTTTTATTGAAATCATCTTTGCTAATCATATCAGATAATTTATGAGGATCTTTAGTTTCTATGATAACATAAGGTTTTTTACTTTTGTCTGTTCCATGATAGAGAGCTAGATCTATTTTATTATAAACATTACAGTCATAATTTGTGGGATGATCCTCTTGAAAAAAACGACCACTGAGCGTATGATTCTGTAAAAAAGTGCTGATATTATTTTTATGAAATTCTTCTGTTGTGTTAGAATTATCTTGTAATTTTTCATATAGGGAGTTGATTTCATCAAGAAATTTTATTACAAATTTCTTGGTTAAAGTTTGTTTATTATATCCTACAGGAATTAAATTAAGTATTTCTTTCATTATTAAATCCCTTGTTAAAATTTCTAAAAATATTTAATACAATTATAATATTAAATATTTACACTAGGAAAATATACAGTTTTTTTCAATCTGTACTATTTGAGATACAGTGATACGCACAAGCTATTGCAAATGCTAAGGCTTCATCACAATCTTTTGCTGGTTGCATTTTGTGTTCAGTGACATAAGCTTTAGCTCCTCCCTTTTTTTTGGTTTCTTTCAAAAAATTTTGTTTGTTATTATATTCTCGTACTGGTTTGCCCTGTAAATAAGTGACAGCTTCAAGATAAGATTTTCTTCGATTATCAACATTATCAATTTCGTAACCAGCTATTTTTAAAGCTATCTTATCAATATTATAAATAGCATCAATTTTTTTGAGTTCTTTATCAAACCAGACTAGAGTCTGAGCGGGGATATGTTGCTCTGCTTTGAAACAATCTTCAGGAATAGATATTCTATGGTTATCATCTGTACTAATAAGAGTAATAAGCTCTTTTTCGTTTTTGTGTATAACAGCGAAGTGAACTCGTTTTTTTCTAATACATATACCAAGTACAGTCATGATTTTTCCTTACTTTGGAGATCCCAAAGATTTATTACTATCAAATTTTTATTATTATACATTGATTATTTTAAAAACACAACATACATAATAATTATTCTATGGTGCGTTTTTTATTTGATTAGGCTACCATATAAAAACACCTTTACTAGAAAAATAGTAAAGGTGTTTTTTGTATTTGTTAAAAAAGTAGGTATGAAATCTTATTCAATTCCATCAAAATGAAGAGCTGGAATTGGACTCCATGATCTATAAACAATGGTGAATAAATGCACTCTACCAGGTTCAATTCGTAAATTAGTAGGTAAAGATAAATTAAAATTTAATTCTGTTAGTTTAGTAGCTGTAGTCTCATAAGGAGGTACCATTCCTGGACGATATAAATCTGGATCATAAGTTGCAATCATTTTGTTATTTGCAGAAATATCAGCAACACCTTTTATATAAGAAGCATCTACTTTAGATGGATCATATGATAGTTTGATAGGATGTGGATTATACTCTGTTTTTAAACCATAACCAACTGCATCTTTACTATAGCGATAAGGAAAATTACTATCGTATTGACCTGGTTGAAATCTTTGACCAAACACATTAACTAAGTCTGCATAGATCGTTTTACCAGCATATACACCTTCTCCAGCTATTTTGAACATAGGATCACCACTAGAAGTACTCATATTATCTACATCAAATCTAACTTTGTATAATATATTGTCATAAACGGTATGAGGAGGAGTAATTTGACCTTCGTAACCATCATAAGAAACATTATAATTAATAGTACCTGGATATTTTTTGTCTTTTATATTAATAGTAAATAAATGAATTTTTGAAGTATCCAATCCTTTAGGTAATAAAATTTCTATTTCACCTTTTATAGAATATGTTTCTTCAGGTCCATACATATAATACACATATTGAATAACTCTTTCTTTTGTAAGATCATAAGAAAGAACTCCATACTGTCCAAGATCTAAGTAATCTGTTTTTAAATTAGCTCCAGTTTTATCTGTTACAAAACCATAATCCCCGTTACCTTTTCCAGTACCATTAGTAAAAGTTGTTGAAAAATCTGATTCATCCCATGTTCCTATATAACCATGTTCTGAAACTTTAGAATCTAATTCTATAATATTTACCCAATAAGCTAATGTTGGTCCATAAAAAAATGTTCTAAATAAATTTGGATCAGAATCACTTTTTCCAACTATTCTTAGTTTAAAGAATAATTTTGTAGGGTCTGTGTTGTCATTAAAAAGTTTGTTAATACTAGAGCGTTCTGTAGATTGTTCTAATGAATTCAACCACTCCTTATCGGATAGTTTTTCTGTTGAATTAATTGTACAAGATAATTGAACAAAACTAAAAAAAATTAAAAATAAAAATCTCATATGATGTATCCTTGTGAAAATTTTGTTATTTACTATTATAATAAAAAAAATATAATATGTCAATCTTTGAAAGTGAAAAATTTAAAAATATAGTGTTATATTACTTATTTAAAGTATTAAGTACAAAATTGGTGTCAAATAATTTGTTGAAATTAAGTTCTTTTAATTCCTTATCTGTAAATATACCACCCATATTACTATACATAGTGAGAGCTATATTATTGTTAGTTATTGTATAGGATACAAAATAATCTTTGTATATAGATGTGTCTCGTGACTCTTGTTCTTTATAGTACACTAAAGGATAATTTTTTTTTGTATAATAGAAACCAGTCCATGAAACAGGATTTTCTATATTAGATTCATACAATTCTTGATGCCAGTAAGGAGACTGTTCTTGATCTGCAGGTAAAACAGCATCTAATTTTTTTAAAGAATAAAATCGATATATTTTTTCTGTAATATACCATTTTTTTCTGTGTTCTTTAGCATTTTTGATATAATCAATATCTAATGTGTTTTTTGTTACCTTAAAAGTAATAGTTAGCAGAGCTAATAGACAAAATATAATATATATTTTTTTTACAGGATATTTTGTGACTAATGTATCTTTGTACAAAGAAATAATATAACCGATTAAAATCCATAATGCTGATAAAAACATCATACGAGTTAATACTTTTAAATCGCTAGATACTAACCAAAATAAACCAGTATCATAATAAGATTTACCAGTTAATATTAAAGAAGCATTAAACATTCCAGCTCCAGCGACTATAGCCCATGCTACAACTAAAACTCTGATATTTTTTTGAATATTTGTTTTGTTATAAAAAATAATTGTAGAAGCGATAATAATAGGTGTTATGAAATAGCGGGCTTGAGATACAATAAATACTTGTTTAATCCATATAGGGATAAATTCAGGTAAAAGAGAAATAGAATATAAAATATGATTACCCTCTGCTGAGGATCTGTCAGTAAATAATGATTGAAAACTAGGGGCAGAAAAATATAGAATAGTTCCTATTACAAATGTTGTTATAGGTATATAAATACCTAAACCTAAATTTTTGAAATTTTGCAATATTTTTTGTTTTTTTATAGTGAAAATAATAAAAGCATAACAAAATAAAACCCCAAGAATACCTATAGAAGAAATAACATTAAAATGTGCTGTAACTCCTAACATAAAACTTAAAAAACTATTTCTTAATAAATCTTTAGAGAGAGGTTTTGTATTATTAATAAGATAAGAAAAAAACACTCCCCATCCAAGAAAAAACCAAATTAAATTACTTTGATAAGCAAAATGTTGATTATATCTGTATATATTTTGAGGACTTATTAAATATATATTCATTAGTATAAGAAATGTAATAAAAAATAATAATGGAGATAATTTTGATTTGAAAGGAGCTGTTATAAAACGAGAAATTATTAAACTGAGAAGAGCTATATTAAATCCAGTAACTATTTTAGGGAAAATATCCATGTTAGGATGAATATTCTGAATCCACATAGAATAAGTAACTACAATTTTCATATAAATCCAGCTAAAATAGCGTCCATGATCGGCAGTTTTTAATATATTCCAAAAATTAGAATCATATAAAAATGCTTGGGCAAAATCATCATGTTCATAAATATCAAATCGTAATATATACGAAATAAAACAAACAATAATTATAAAAATAATACTGTTTAATACATTTTTTTTATTCATTAATAAATTCCTTTTTAGATGTTTTCTATAAATATTTTATGTGAAATAATTAAAATATTTGTGCTAATTTATCTTGAATTAGTAGATATACATAAGAGTCATTCTTATTTACCTGATAGGGTAAAGATTTTAATTTATAAACAAAATAAGTTGAGAGACTTGTTTCTATAGATAAATCTGTCAATTCTAATAATTGTTGTTTGTCATCTATTTTGTTAGAAGATATAATATAAAAATCATAATCTACACGAGGATATATAGTTGAACTATCATTAATAATAGGAATACTAAGTGCATTTTGTAATATAGCAGGAATCTTTAGGAGTATTTCATCATCAATAGATAATTTGCTATTTGGATATATAATAGAAGAGTGTTGTAATTTGTTGGGACTACCTTGTAGTGATCGTAGTAAACCCTTTACATTATAAATATTTCTTGCCCAATAAAAAGCTATATCCCAGTTATCTTTAATTTTGTAAGTATCTTTTAGTGTTTGAGGATAAACTTGAGCTCCACCTTCATAGCTATAGGTATACCATTCCCAAGGAGAATAGTTATACGGATCATTGTGAGGATGATTTGTATTTGTTTTGTAATTATAAATTAGAAGGCATTGAAACATACTAGCGCATAGAATAAAACTAGTTAATATCATTTTGATAAAAGTGTTAGTATGGAATAATTTGTATGAGAGCATAATAATAATAGCAATAGCAATAAACATATTATAAAAAGGTAATTGAGCTTCATTACCACGCAAAAAAAGGCTATTTAATAATATAGATATAGTTAATACTATTATACTAGCATACAAATATCTAATTTTGTTCAATACCTTTGAATTTTTTATATAATAAAATAAGGATATACCAAATAATCCTAAAGAAAAAATAAAAACTCCAACTTTTTGAGAGCTTATCCGTGATATACTATTATTATAACCAGTTGAGATAGACATGGAGATTTGACTTAGTGCAAAAGAAAAAAGATATAAATTAGAAAATATATGCGTACCTTTTTTTTGTAGTAATATAATAAGCATAGGAATAAATAAAGCACCACTAAAAAGAACAAAACGATGGAAATAATAAGCTGTTTTTGGATATAAATTTTGATGTCTATATAATATATAGGATATTAATGTTTGAAAAACTAAAAACATTGGATATAAAGAGGAGAGTACTATAATATGGGGTAATTTGAGTGTTCTAACAAAAGCTCCAAGCTCTAAAGATCCATTAATTAGAACAATAATTATAAAAACTAATGAAATGATAACTGTTAATAAGTGAGCACTACTGAGTATGAGATTGAGTTTTCTTTCTTTAAGGGAGCTGTTTAACATTTTGTCATTATTATAAAAAGAATGAAGGATATAATAAAATAAAACTAAGAGAATAATACCTGGTAATAATACGATTTTAGAGATAAATGCCCAGCCAGCAAGTATTCCTGTAACTATAATTAAATATTTGTATCCTATTTTTACAGCATATAATAATACTAATAAAGCAAGAGACCACCACAAAAAACCACCAAATTCATAACGAATTATAGGTTCAGGTATAAAAAAAGCAAATTGAAAAGAAAATAAAATACTACTAAGAAATAAAACAGAATTTTGAAAAAGAGATCCTGTATTTAATTCTTCTTCAAATAATTTTATAATAAATATATATATTAAAGAACAGCCTATATAAATATAACTTATTCTAAGTGAGAGTAAAAATGAAGTAAAATCTACAAAATTGAAATAAGGATTTAAAGATACTTGAAATTCTTGAATAGTGGATATTGATATAAATCCTAAAGCTTTAGCAATAGGGAAAATAAAGAATTTCTCAAACCATAAAACACCAATATCAGGATGAAATAAATGGGACGGAGTCAATCCTCCATTAATTAATAAAGAATCAGTTGCATATAGTAGACTACTATCCCATGCAAAATAATAAGGATATATATTTGTCATGGTAAGATTGCTCAAAATTAATATAGGGTATATAATTAATGGTAAAAAATATAATATTTTTATTTTATTGTTTTGTAAATTTAGCATCATAGTTCCTATTTAATAATTATTTGTTTGTGATTTTGGGAAGCAAGAAACATACTGATAGCTGTATAGCTGAGTATTACGACAATTCCCCAAGTAAGAATATAGAGTGATAAGATTTTGACAAAGCTTACTGCTATATAAACTCCAATAACTCCACCCAGTGCAGACCATAAAGTAGCCTTTCTATTATATGCTCCTGCTTTGATGAAGCGAATACTGGCAGGTATCATTAAAAAGGCGCAAGATCCCATCATGATAGGAAATGCAACCAAAGGATTCATACCAAGACTATATACAAGGGCTAAACAAGGAGCATACAATCCTACTCCTATTGTCATTAATACTCCAAGAACAAAATTACCAAAAACACCAATAACCAAGTTGAGCCCTGTTAATCCCAATTGATCGCCACCTTTAGGAAGAATGTTAAGTTGTTTACAAAGGATGAGAATTATGACTAGAGTCAGCGCTAAAGACATATAGAGGCGAACTTTGTTTTCATCTAATTTGGCAACAATTCCAGCTCCAATAGTAGCGCCTAAAGTTGCTGATGCTATCATTAAGACTAAGGTTAGTATATCGACTTTCACTTCTATAATGAATAACAAAGCTTGCATCATAATAGGTAGTGTAAATGCTGTATTTAAAGTGCCAGGAAGTTTTTTGTCAGTGACGAGTTTGAAATGACGAAAAAAGATAGTAGCAATAGCAAAACTACCTAATCCAAGAGTATCAAAAAAATTAATAATAGCACTAGAGATAACAAAGACAATAGGAGCACCAGCTAATTCTTCAGTAGAGGATTCTGGTGTTTTTTTATATAAAATATAATCCTTAATATAAGTAATAATAAATATCCCTTCAAAAGAGATTAACAATAATAAAATAATAGGTACAATAGTTATAATATTCCCCTTGTTCATAATTCAATATTATACTTTATTATATTATTATATTCAATATTATTTTATTATAAATTTGTCTTTTTTAATCATTATAATTAATATTAAATTATAAAGGAGAGAACTTATGAGTTGTAATAAACCATCTAATTTTATAGGTTTTTTTGGTATACTATTAATATTATTAGGTGTTGCAATTGCTTGTTCTACAACTTCTACAACTGATGACAGGAGTGAAAAAACTATAGATAATGGTCAAATTATTTCAGGTATTGGAGGTATAGAGCAATTATTATTAAATCAATTTAAAACAAATTTTATGGGTACTTATACTGCAGAAGAAACAGTGCAACTTGACTTTCATGGGAAATCTATGATTTTCAATAATAATGGTATTGTTACAACTTCTACAAGTGCAGATGAGCCCATTTCTATAGATCTTATGGTGAATGGTAATCCAAGTTCTGCCACTATTACTCATATATTCTTTCAAGAGGGTGGAGAAGAGTATTATCCTAATATTCAAAGTGTGATAGCAATTACTTCTACAAATATATTAATTGGGAATCTAGTGATGTATACTACTGGTAAGACCGTTGAAGGAGGGGATATTATAGAGTTGATTATCAATCCTGAGACAGGAGTATTAACTTTTGATGGAGTTAAAATAGCAACTAAAAATTAATTAATAAGCAAATAGATAAATTAATAAGCAAATAGATAAATTAATAAGTAAATAGATAAATTAGCAACTAAAAATTAATTAATAAGCAAATAGATAAATTAATAAGTAAATAGATAAATTAGCAACTAAAAATTAATTAATAAGTAAATAGATATATATAATAAAATAATAAAAAACACATCCTAATATAAGATAGGGTGTGTTTTTTATGGTATAAATCCTATACAAAATTGTGTTAATTATTGTTTGATTAAATTTTATAATATTATATATAAAAAATAATATGTAGATTTCTTTAATATTTCTCAAAATCTATCGAAATAAAAAATAGAGATAGTGTATTGTATTACAGTATATTTAATAGGAGGTGTGATATGAAAGTAATCATAACCAAAAATCATGCAGAAAGTTGTCAAAAAACAGCAGAAATAATTGCTAAAATTATCAATAAACAAGAAAAACCTGTACTAGGGCTGGCAACTGGTAGTACCGCAGAGCAAGTTTATTCAGAATTAGTACAGATACATGAAGCTAATAAAGTTAGTTTTAAAAATGTAATTACTCTTAATTTGGATGAATATTTGGGATTATCACCCGAACATGATCAAAGCTATCGTTATTTTATGAATTTACATTTGTTTAATAAAGTAGATATTGATCTAAAAAATACTTTTGTCCCTGTAGGTAATACAGATAACAAGATTGAATTACAAAAATTTCAACAAAAATTAGCAAGTATGCCAAGACATTTTCAATTGTTAGGAGTAGGTCCTAATGGACATATTGCTTTTAACGAACCAAGTAAAGTTTTGCATGCTGATGCTCATATTGTAGATATTGCAGAATCTACAATAGAGGCTAATGCTAGATATTTTGCAAGTAAAAATGATGTTCCAAAACAAGCTTTTACTCAAGGAATGGGAGATATTCTTAAAGCTGAGTGTGTTGTTCTTTTGGCAACAGGTGCTAATAAAGTAGATGCTATGAAAAAAATGCTTTTGAGTGATGATATTACTACAGAATCACCTTGTACTTTTTTGAAAGTTCATCCTAATTGTATTATTTTTATTGACCAAGAGTTGGCTGATTTAATTGGCTATAAAGGATAATCCCTTTAAAAACAAATATTTAAACTAAAAAACACCCCAGTAATAGGGTGTTTTTTTGTTATTGTTATTGATTTAAGGTGCTGTTAAACATACCAAAGTTAGCCATGATACAGGCTTGTTATAATGTGGTAAGAAGAAGAAATCAGTAAGTGCCAATTCATCAACTGTCATTTTTTTAGCAATTGCTAATGAGAATGTGTGAATAACTTCTGAATGATTTTCTGTAGATTGAATTTGAGCTCCTAATAAACGACGAGTCGTAGCATCATAAACTACTTTAACTCGTACTTGAGCATTAGTAGGCATAAATTCTGGACGAGCATTATCAAGAATTTCATTAGTTACAACTTGAAAGCCTCTTTTTTGGGCTGCAATTTCAGAAAGTCCTGTAGAAGCCATATTAAGATCAAATACTTTAATTGCATTAGATCCTTGTACACCATCAAATTCTCTTGTAGGATGAATAATATTAGCGGCACATAAAATACCTGTTCTTACAGCATTAGTTGCAAGAGCAATACTATCAGAACCTTGCATAACATTAGATAATACGGCTACACAATCTCCACATGCATAAACATCTGCATCTGATGTTTGTAAATATTTATTAACAATTAATGCACCATTATCAAGAGTTTTTAATTTGTCTTTATAAAGAGTATTATTAGGTTTAAATCCAGTAGCAATGATAATCATATCAGTAGTATAAGTACCTTTGTCTGTAACAATTCCACTAACTTTTTTATCACCTTTAATTTTGGATACTTTTTCATCTAAATTTACATTAATTTGGTTGTTATGTAGAGATTTTGTAACAACATCTGTAAATGTAGGATCAAAATAACTTCCTAAAGGCTGAGAGCCCCCTTCAATAAGACGAACTTTTTTGCCAAGTTGGTGAAAAGCTTCTACAAGCTCAATACCAATATAACCAGCACCAACAATACAAACTTCTTTAACATGAGGCAGTTTTGCATAATTAATGATATCTGACGCTTGTTGATATGTTTTTGAGAAAAATACACCTTCTAAATCTACCCCTTCAATAGGTGGGCAAATAGGTATAGAACCAGTTGCTAACACTAATTTGTCATAATTATCTACAGATTCTTTACCAGATACTAGATCCTTCACAGTTACCTTTTTTTCATCATAATCAATAGCGATGACTTCATGTTTCATATGAACAGTAATCCCTTTTTTTTGAAGATCGGGTACATTAGCATAAAAAAGACCTTTAGGGTCTTTAATAACATTTCCTACCCATAGAGCAATACCGCAAGCTAAAAATGAAATATTATCACTTTTTTCATAGCTTACTACAGTTACATTTTTATTCATTTCAGTAACATTATTAACAAATGCTGTCCCAGCGTGATTATTTCCAACTACTATAACTTTCATTTAATTCTCCATAATATGTATTGTATACATATATATTATACATTATATATAAAAAAAAACAAATTATTATATACAAAAAAGGACAAAGTATTATGCTTTGTCCTTTTTTATTTTGATATAGATTGTATTATTATTTATTTTCATATAATTTAATTACATGATTGATAGTTTGTTGAATAATATCTGTAAATAGTCTTTTTTTATTATTAATAGTATATTCTTTATCACATGGAAGAGGCTTTGTGCAATTGAAATCGCAAGACCACCCATCTTCTAAGAGTATTAACCTAATACTGATTTTTCTATTAACTACTAGCAGTAGTGCTGTATCAGAACATTCTGTAAGATGGTTTTGAAAGATATATTTCATTGTATTTTCAAGTTTTTCTATTAATTCAGGACGCTCTTTTTTTATTTTATCCATTTTTGTTAGCATAAAAAAGACATCTCTTTAATACTACTATCAATAGAATCAAGATCATACTTTTTATATTCTAAAAAATACGCTCCAAGAGCTTGGGTAATAATTGTATGTACAGGAAAATATTCTTTGATATCTGTTTTAGAAATAATTTTTCTGTCATGTTCTATATAATTGTGATCCCAAGCACTACCTATATCGTGTGAAATATCAGTAAGTTCTGTAGCTTTAAATGATTTAGTAACTTCAAAGATTATTTCAATAATCGTTTTTGCAAAGATATCTGTATTACGAATAGATGTGTGATTTAGAAGACTTGATGGTGATTCCCAGTTAGTATACACTGTAGATACTACAGGACCATATTGCCATGCTTCAGTCTCTTCAAAAAATAATTCATAATTGAAATAATATAGAGAAAAACTTTGAGCAAAAAATAATTGTTTTAAAATTTTAGTTTTAGTCACATCGTGTCCATCACCATTACTATAATGATGAACAATTAATTCTTTTACTATATCAACAACAGATGTATCAGTTTTTTGAATTGTCATTTGTATATCCTTTATTAGCTTATCTTATTCATCAGACTTACCCATTATATTACACATAAACTCATGCTTTGTCAAGTTTAAACCACGTTCTTTACTACCAACTAAACCTACCACCTATGCCTATCCCATAGTCTAATTCCTTTAATCTAAAACTATATCCTAGTTTTGCAGAGATAATTAACTTGTCGTAAGAGTAGGCAATATCTAATAGAGGAGTCTGACTATTGATTAAATAACCACCTTGAAATATAAGAGAATTTTTGTACTGAATATCTTGTCTATTTAATACGATCTCACTAGTAAAAGTTCCTTTTTGATCTGTCTCAAAAACAGCGGTTGCTATGATTGTTGTATATTTTTTTGTAAGATCAAGTGTTTGATTAGAAATATTAGCCTCAGGATTTGAAGAGCTTATAATCATACTAGCTTGAATAGGGACTGATTTGTTCAAGAAAAAATAAATCACGCCCCCACCTAATAATAGCCCAAATACAAAACTATATAGCATATATTTCATGTTAGACTCTGTGTACTAAAGCACTAAATCGTTTGGTAATATCTGCTAACAAAACATCTCCTGGACAAGATTTGGTTTTACCTTTGTAAGGAAAATCTCTATGTACTAATATAGTTCCAACTTGATAGACTTTTATTATTTTTAGTAAAGATTGATATTGCTCTTCTGTAAGATAGTTTTTTGTACCACATCCACAAATACAAACACCGAAGCTTTTGTGATTTTGCCCGTCACCTATGCAATGGTATTGTTTGTTTGCCGTGGGTCTCGAAAAATAAATAACACCGTCTTTTTCTATAGAAAACATATAACCTATATGATCCCAGCCGAGATTTTCTACATGGTAGCGTTCATGGTTATCCGTATGGATATTATCTCTTTTAATATCAGCTGCAGCTGTATGGATCATCATTGGTTTTCCTACCCATCGATCTACAATAGGAATTTCATTTGTGATTTTTTCACAAGTTGTTTTTTGTATAAATGCCATAATTATGTTATGTAGTATACTTATCAAAGACAGAATTACTACTTTCCTCCATGTGATTTAATCGTTTTATATATAAAAAATCATCCCCCAAAAAATGAGGATGATTGATTTGTGATGTATTCATAAAAATTAGTTATTTTTCCAAGATTTGATAATATCGATAATAGTATCTTTTCCTCCAAATCCTACGAGCATTAATAATATTCCTAATGCCAAATTAATTGATTGGGTAGGGGTGTCTTTAACTAAATAAATCCAAATAATAAACCCACAAGCTCCTGTAATTATATTTAGTATATTACTATGCATTTTTATTATTCTTATTTTTTTTTCTAATCTTTTTAGCAATAAATTCAGATTGATTTGCTATCTGTTGATCATTTCTTAAAGTATTGATATTTTCTAACAATTTAGATGTAGTATTTTCTTTGAATCTTGTATCTATTCTTCTATTGGCGTGTAATGCCAAATAATAAGCAGCATCGGTCGTATGAGAAACAACCTCAATATCTTGTTGAAGTTGTTTTAATATATCTTCTAAAGATCGTTGATGTTTGTCATTAGATGTTGCTATTTTTTGAGTTTCTTTCATAGTCATAAATTGAAATAAACCAAAAATCGAAGAAAAAGAAAATGCTAAAAATGCCCATACATTGTTAATACCTGTATAATCCATATTTCCCTCGCTTTTATAACTTTTTTTTAGTTAAATTTTTTCTTTATCTATAATTAATAAGATAAATACCAGGATCTTTATCTTTTGATTCCCTACATGATAAAGTTTTGTTACTCTTCATTATATTCATTCTGTAAAATCTGTAATTCTGATTTTTTAGTTTGAATGGCGATTTTGAGAGAGTCTTGTAAAGAACTATTGTCATCTAATTCAGCATCAATATAAATATCTTTTAAATCTTTTATTTCTTGTTCTTTTTCTTGAATAGCTTGAGCAAATGTTTTGACAGAATTTTCTTCAATAGGATATCGATTGGGATATTTTTCTTGTAGTTCTTCCTCTGTAAGATCACGAATTATTTTGCCGTCTAAAATCTGATCTTCTCCGAGAATGATTAAATTCTCTGCGACTAATTCAGAGTTTGGTCGAAGTGTACCCATATCAGTATACTTATTAATATTTTGTCCTTTACTAAGATCATTACTAAAAGGATAATTTTTGTAGTCTTCGTTTTCTTTTAGATATTTATATATATTTTGTTCTGTAGTATCTATCAATCTTGTAATCAAGTTTGTTTCTATATTGTATAGTGCTTTCATATTTTATTTATCCTATTCTTTTCCAAATTTTCATAAGCATATTTATAGATCTATTCTCTGTTGATGTTCTTGCTTGTTGTGAGTTATCAAAATTTACATTAGTTGATTCTCTTAGAGAATCCTCTCTCACAGACCCACTTCTTACTGAGGATACAGAACCAGTAAATATACCTTTAAATCCCAGATAAAATTGTCCTGAATTTGTGAGTCTAGTGTTAAGTACCCCCGTCAATCTCTGCATAGCGTCGAATTGGATACCAGTAGATGCATCACGATTCTCTGCAGATAGTCCACCCTCAGTACGGAAGAAAACACCTTTGTCTGTAAAGATTTGTTCCCAGTCCCCACCAAACAAAGATCTTGGTGTTTCTGTGTCATCAAATAATCCTGTAGTTTCATCAGGATATTGCGTGTAGGTGGACTTGATAGGGTAAGCCATATCTCTAATCGTATCAGCAAAAGATTTTTTGTTGATATTAAAGATATCTGCATCAATATTGGCTATTGTCGATTCAGATGATTTTTCTGTAGAAAAGGAATGAGTTTTTTCTATTTGTTTTTGCAAATTTTGAAATTTAACTCCTGTTGTTTTGATATCTATAATAGAGCTACTTGTTAAGATAATAGAGGCGAGTATAAAAGTATCTTTGTCAAGAGTCTCTCCCGTGATAAATTCTACACTAGGGGCGAAACTGGTATATATTTCGTTTCCTAAAGAGTCGTTAACAGGATTAGACAAAATATAAGATCCTTTGATACCTAATAAAATTGTTTGTGTTTCTATATTAGATTTTAGAGGCATTAGATCTATAGGAGTAGAATTTTCTGAAATCAATCTAACACCGTTAGTATCAAAAGCAACTCCAGGATCGATAGTAATTAAAAAGTTATCAGTCTGTTGTATTTCAAAACCATGAAGGATACCATACCCTAATAAATCTGATACTACTAGATTGTTATTTTTATCAGAATAGTCCTGTAAACTATTCAAATTTTTGGCAACAATTTTTTGACCTTGATAAAAGTTTTGTCGAATATTATTATTATTATTAGACATATAAAAATTCTCCTTTAGAAAAATATAAGTGGTAGTACATAAGTTATGCGAAGTAAATCGAATAAGAAAAAGAAATGTAGATTGATGAAAAATAATATATAAATAATATATAATTAAAGAAATAGAATTTTCTTATATTATTGTATTTGAATAGTATATATTTTCAATGGTTGAGATTTAAAAAGTGATATGTTTATATATCAAGAAATGAATTGATCTCACATATTTCATCTTTATCATCTAATACCCAATCATCTAGGATAAAAGCATTTATATGATATCCAATATGAGCAGGCTTGTACAAATCAATGATATTGTCTAAATATATTTTTTCAGCCAATCTTATAGGATTGTTCCCAAAATCTACTACAAAATAATAAGATGAGACATCATTTCCTAAAATCACATTTTCATCTAATTGTTCTTCTCCTAGAACCCAATCTTCTGTATAAAGTTCTCTTATGTCAAATTTTTTTGGTAGAAGAGTAGGATCACTATTAATCACATTGTCAATAATATTTCTTAATCCTGTAAGTGTTGATGATGCCAATAAAAAACGATGTGCATTTATAATACGGGATTGAAACTGTTCCTGACTTTCATCTTTCATTTTGTACAATCCTCTTTCCGTAGCAAATTTTGTAAGATCTGCGTCAAATCTAGAATCTTTAGGGGGAGGTAGGGTCTCCATATAGTTAATAATATCTATACTATTACTAGGAAAACTACTACTCAATATAAGAGCTCTTTCTTTATAAACTTTATCACAATGATAAGCAATAATTTCAAAAAAATTAGTTATTGATGAGGGGTTTGTGTTTTCGAATGAATTTGATGAAAAATTGTTTTTGAGAGGATAAGATAGATTTTTGAATAAATTAGTAATAGGATTTCGGTGATACATTTGGATAAAAATGTTTTTCATAGTATTAGTCCTGTTATGAATTATAGATCGTAATATCTGTGTCAGCGTTGATGTTTTGACGAGCAATTTGAATGTCAGATATATTAAAAGTTGTAGACGGCGTGTTAATCACAACAGATTTGATTTCAGGTAATTTAAAAAAATGAGCTATCAATGCCGATGGTTCAAAATTTTGACCAATAAATTGATTCATAAAAAATTTTTCAACTTGTTCTTTGATAGCATCTTTATTTAATGTACTATATGTATATAAAGTTATATTAAGCGGTACAAAAACTTCTACAGGTGCTTTTACTACAATGTCTGTTGCTATAGGTTTTCTGGAATCAATCACTTGCTGTACACTGTGAATGATTTCAGGACTTGCTTGTATATTATTAATACCTGTACAAACAATTAATATTTCTCCTAATTTGTTTTCAGGAGTACCAATAACCTTTACATTGCCTACACCAGATACTGATTTCGCCCAAGCTACATACGCTTCTTTATTAGCACCACTAAGTCCTTGCCAAATAGATAAACATCGAAGTCTCAATTCCTCATCATTTTCTTCTTCTCTACCTAATCTTACAATCCATTGAGTGCTATTATTTATAACACTATCAACACCTGAAATAGTAGTAATAAATTCTGTTATGGTATTAATAGGAACATTGTACCTACTGCCATATTCTTCTGCTTCAACCAAAACACTAAGCGTTTTTTCTTTAGCTATAAAGAGTACATCATCAACTACTTTAAATCTAAATACTTGTCCCTGGGTATTTGGTTTTGTGGCTATAATTTTATTTTTATCAATAGGGATAGTATCATCAGCTTTATTTCTACTAAAAACAACATAACCTTGTGTTTTTTGAGTAAGAAAACGATTTTCTATACCTAATTCTTTTGATTTGATAGTAAGACAATCTCCAGAAGCTGTTTGTACAAATCTATTGGCTAATAAGTCGTCTGATTCTTGATATAATTTTTCTAAAAAACTAGCAATTATTTCAATAAACAATCGAAATACACCACCAGATTTGAAATTAGAAACTTGAGGTATTTCTTTTTTACACTGTTCAAAAATTTCTGAGGCTATGCTTTGTCTGGTTTTCATAAAATATCCTTAATAATAAATATTTTCCCCATAAATAAAATAGATATGGGGAAAATAATTGAGTTAGTTTAGGTATGCTGCTCCTCGAGCTGCTCTGCCATTATGTCTTACATTGTCTAAGATTAAAAAATCTAAAGAAACTTTTAATTCTTTATCTCCTTGATTGGCTGATTCAGATACTTTTGTAAATCTAATACCTGTTAGTGTCGTTGTACTTAACGGAATACTACTATCAAAAGAATTTCCATAAAGAACATTAATATGAGTATTTCTTGGATCCATATTAAGAATTCCGTTTGGTACAATTAGAGCAAGTGCTTCAAATTCATTTTTAAGTAATGATATTTTACCACTAGCTTTCCAATTGCCTTTGCCAAAACCAACAGGAACACGACCTTTACCATAAATAGCCTCTGCTTCGAATTCTTCATCCCAAGATATCTCTTTTGCTGTAAAAATTGCTGGTGTTAATGGTAGTAAAGATATAGTAATATCTCCCCAATCAAATGTTTTTCCGTTTATTAAAATACTCATAAGATCCTCTTCAGCAATAGTATTGCTTGTATAATTATTTTTTAGTTGTAATTAGAAAGATTAATTACTCTGATTATATTTGAACATGAAATTTAGATTAATTGTTCTAATAATAGGGATACCAAACAATTCAATATTTAGTAGTACACCATTATTAACTACATCTTGATCTGTTGGTAAATCAATTTCAAAATCATCAAGTTCTTTTGGTGTGTTTGTTACCATAGTATCAATAGCAGATCTAACTTCAGTTAGTAAGTTTTGTAAACCAATAGAATCACCATTACTTTGAATATATGGTAAAGCTGCTCTGCGAGATAATTTAATTGCTTTAAATACAGTACGAACGATTTCGATAAAACGATAATCTGATTTATCACTAGCTAGTGTTCTTCCGTTAGTCCAGAATAGATTGTTTAATCCTGCATAAGTACGAAGAGTGATCAAACGGCTTTCATCCAAAGATCTTGAATGAGTGTTATTCCAATTATCTAATAATTCAAAATCATAAATAGCAAAATTATTGGTAGCTCCAATACTTTGATTAACATTAGATTTTGTAAGATGTCCTGCACACAATCCTGCTACTGATCTTTTGACTTTCCCTACAGAAGTGATAATATAACCAGGTTGACAAACAACAGAGACAAAACGAGCATCAATTTTTGCAAATTCTGTTTTTTTGTCAGCGATTGCTTCCTCAAGAGATCTTGTTATGTCAAGATCTGTTTCTGTTAAAAATAATACTGGTTTATGATCTTCAAATAATCTTTCAGAAATAGATCCCAAAGATTTTACAAATTCTCCATTGACAGATTGTGCAATAAATACAAATTCTGGTGTGTATATTTCAAGAGCTTGAGTAATTACAGCTTCTAATACTTTCAAAGAAGAAGTTGGTGCTATCGTAGAAAATGACCAAGAGTTTGCTGAAGTATAAATAAGATCTTCGTCAATAGGAAATACAATAGACAAACCAAGATCATCCCTAGTAATAATTCCATCTATAGGAATAATAACAGACTCTTCGTGAACTTTATCACCTGTTGATGCTATCGTGACTTCTACTGTTCCTATTGTACCTTCATTACTGACAGTGATCTGAATATCTGATGTATAAGACGGTGTTCCTATAGCAGTGATCACCGTATTTCCAATTGTCTCAACAGTTGAAATAGTACCAAGTATATCACCTTCTGTTGGTAATGCTACAATACTTACATCAGCCATAGTTTTTTGCATATCGAGGATACGATTAGGCATTTCACCATATCCTAATATGGATTCTACATTTGATTTTTTACCTATGCTCAGAGCTTTGTTTAAAGACCCTTTGGAAGATGTTCCAACAACAATAGCTTTAGGCCCATTGTTTGAATTTAATCCACTTGTTCCATCTGTGATTTTTTCGTTGACGCTTGACCACATAATTGTCTCCTTTTTAGTGTTATGTATATACTATGATAAATTGTTATTTGCTTGGGGTAACATTGACCGTAACATCTTTGATGATGGTATTGTCCGTATTATCTGATCTTATAGCATAGTTAGCATGTAAGCTTAACTGAGCTGTATTAAATCCTAAAACACCTTTGGCGAAAAAGTATTCCAAGTCTATAGGCGAAAGTGAAATAACACTGTGTTGAATGATAAATTCTTTAGGCAATTGCACCAGAAAATTATGAACAATATCATCAAGTTCACTCTTATCTATAAATTCAAAATTAATAACAATAGGTTGAATTATATTGTATTTGCGTTGAATTTTGACGAGGAATTTCCCATGAGGTGTTGATTCGTAATATTGATTGTCCCAATACCATGCAGGGCTAAGTGTGGCTTTGGAGGGGAGTATACTTATCCAAGGCCGTGCCAAGTTTGGATCAGGAGTATCTATCAATATCATCTCTTCAGCAATAGAAGAGCTATTAATAAGTACTTCTTTGAGGTGTTGTTGAATGGCAATAATCATCAAGAACTCCTAAAATTGTTTTTCTGTATTTCTGAGCCTTGCTTCGTTATGTTAAGTGGAAGGTATGTTTTACTTTTTTTTGGAAGTTAAGGAGAGATAAAAATATAAATTGAGACTCGTTCTACATTACATAGAAGAAAATAAAAATCCTAAAAATTATTTTGAACCAAAGGACTCTTAGGGAAATAGTAAGAAGGATGAACAGGAGATGAGCCTGAGGAAATAATACCGATATCAAGTTTTCCAGTCGCTATTTGTTCAAGTTGTTTGATAGCAGAATCTCGATTGACTTTGATAGAGTAGTCCGCAGAATCTTCTGTAAAACCTTTGCGGGAGAGTAGTTGATAGAGAGATAATTTAACACAAATATCCCTCAAGGAAAGTGGTATAAAAGGTAGAGGAAGAGAATGTTGTTTGCAAATATAAAGATTCATCTCTTCAGACGAACGAGAAATTGCAGAAATGATACGAGGAGTGAACATTTCAGAACTTTCTCGGCAATCATTTTTTGCCCAGCTTTCTATGGCGGATTGAAGACAAGCTTCGAAGAGATCTTCCTTGTGACAATAAAGCATAGTAGCTCCTTATAAATTGATATTTTGAGAGTAGGTGAGCGAGACGATATCGTTATTTAGAGTGGTGTAAAAAGAGATAGAAACAACAAGATCTTGCGTCTCTTCAATAGTTATAGAGATAGTATTAGTGATGATGTTGGGATCTTTGGAAAGGATAATTATTATATCTTGTTCTATACTGAGTTTAGTGTCATAGTCGCGGGGTGATTGTATAAAAGATAAAATAGAAGAACCTAATAAAGGATCATAAAACCAAGTACCAGGAGAGGATTGTAAGACGAGGGATATATTTTGCTGGATAGAATCATTATCATAAACAAGCTCAAGATCATCCACTCCAAATACAATATCTCCGTTTGAAAGTTTGATATCAGAAAGCATATAAACTCCTTAAATTAAGCTGATAAAGAATGATATTTGATATATTGAATAAGATCTTCCATATCTGAGATCACGCCATCAGCAATATCAATATTAGCTATATTATAGACGGTTTGATTGTTGTGGGTGCTTTGAGAGGAAGAGATAGATTCTTTATAGAGTTGGTGGTTATTAGCTATGGCAGTAGGAATATGGACAGCATGTTTGTCGATATTCGGTGACAAAGAAGGTAGGACAGCTTTATCATTATTCGATATACCTAATGTATTAGCAGGTTTTTGAGGAGCGATTTTGTCGGTGGTGTTTTTGTTGAATATTTTGTTAACAAAGCCCCCAGCGAGCGATTTAATTTGATCGATTTTGTCCAAGATCCAAGTAATCGTCTTGGTAACAGGCTCTAAAAATTTATCAAGATTAGGGAGATCAGAGAATTTATTTATTAAGGAAGTCCAAGCATTTTTTATATGATCAATATTAAAAATGATAAGCGCAAAAACACCTACAATAGCAGCGATGACAAGAGCGATAGGCCCCAAACCAACAAGCCAAGCAGCAGCCATCTTCAACCCTGCCATCGTAGCCGACAAGCCGAGTCTCGCATAAGTGGCAATGACTGTGCCGATAGTGCCAATAGCGGGTAGCAGTGATACGCTTATCTTGGTAGCCATACTAGCCATCTTCATTAGTGCTGTTCCCATTATCGCTACGCCCATTTGAGCGATACCCTTTATCGCTGTGCCACTCATTTTAGTGATATTCTTTATCGCTGTGCCTATCTTGGCAGTATCTATATTAGGAATACCCACCTTAGGACTACCCATCTTGTCAGCACCTCCCTTAAATAGTCCACCAACACCAACACCAAGTGATGCTACACCAAGTACAATATTTGCTATGTCGAACCCCTCAGCTTTCTTTGAATCTTTGTTTACACTTGTTGTAAATGTAGTAAAATTATCATTAAATTTAGTAAAATTATCATTAAATTTAGTAAAATTATCAGTAAATTTAGTAAAATTACTATTTAATGTATCAAAATTACTATTTAATTTATCAAGAGATTTGGACATAGTGCTTAATATAGGGGGAGGGGAAAGCCCCTTTAGTGTACTAAGAATCTCCGTGAGGACTTGAGTATCTGTAGACATGAGTGTCTCCTTAAAAAAAATTTCCCAAAAAAGGATAAAAATATTGACAAAAACAGGTTAGTGTAGGTATAATAATGATATGAATAAAAATAGAGGAATGGATATGGAAGAGCAACCAAAAAGAGATAACACTTTATTAATAGTGTTGATGATAGTAGCAATATGCTTTTTATTAGTAAAATTAGGAATGCATATAGCATATTATCAAGAGCTTAGTGCGAGAGAGATCGAGCTTAGCGAGCAAGCACGAGACGCGAGCGAGCGAAGCGAGCGAGCGAGCGAAGCGAGCGAGCGAGCGAGCGAAGCGAGCGAGCAAGCGAGCGAGCGACTCGAGAGATCGAGAGAGGAGTTTAAAAAAAAGTGGGGCGAATACCCATAATCTTAGTCTCGTGATGAGATATATCTAAAAGTGATAATAATATACAAACCCCCTTACGGATGTGAGGGGTTTTTTCCTAATATAGGGGGAGGGGAAAGCCCCTTTAGTGTACTAAGAATCTCCGTGAGGACTTGAGTATCTGTAGACATAAGAGTCTCCTTAAAAAAAATTTCCCAAAAAAGGATAAAAATATTGACAAAAACAGGTTAGTGTAGGTATAATAATGATATGAATAAAAAATACCCCCAATAAGGGGGGGATTTATTCTGGTGAAAAGGATTTTTGAATAGCACGCATAAATGCTCTATAAATAACATCTTCTAATTCAGAAAGTATTACAAGAGATTTTGCATGTAAATTTGGTATGTTAGGGTCTTCTCCAATAATTTGATCCATAGGATCTATTAATCTTATCTCTTGCCCTAAACACATATTGATACGAGATTGAACGATATTTAAGTGGTTATTTTTGAAATCTTCTAAATATCGTTGACTATAAAATTTTGATCAAACATATCCTTAATTGCATGTTCTAGAATATTATTAATAGATAGTGGTTTTTCTTCAATATATTGAACGAATACTTCGGAATTTTCGCCACAAAAAAGTTTACGAATAAATTTCTCAACAGGTATAAGAGGAGTATTAGTGTTACTAGATACTTCATTTTGAAAAAATAAGATATCAGTTTTATTTGGCTTTTTGAAATAAAATACATCGCCGTTATCCGAAGTATAAGAGAACATTTTTTGACCTTGATCTTTGAGTTCTTGTACTTTATCTGGTAGTATATTTGTTTTTTCCATAATGGACTCCTATAGTTTTTATTTAAATAGCTTGTTTATTTTTTCTGATTTGAGTGTTTTCCACTCACCTTGTTGACTTATATCTAGTGTGAGGCTGGCTGTCATTGGTGCTATTACATATGCTGGACATGAGATTGAAGCAAGATTAGTGGTTTTTAGATCAATGATTTTGTCAGCTATTTCTTTAAGAAGCTCTCCAAGATTTACTCCATTAGCTGATAAGGATATTTTATCATCCAAAATCAACTTAGTATCGCCACAAGTGATAATGAGAGTATCTTCTTTACTTTCTTCAGAATAATTACTCCCTATAATTGCTGTGATGATAGGATAATTCGTATCATTATCTAAAAAATTAAGTACAACAATAGTGTCAGGACTAGGAGCCATAAAGATCCCCCCTTTACTACTTGCCCAAAATTTGGGAATTAGTACATCAGGGTAGATCAGATTGGTTTTTTCTCCAGTTTTGGTTAATCCTATACATTTACAAGTGTAATTATCGTTATTAACTTCGCTAATTTGTGCTAATGTAGGGCTTGCAAAATTAGTAATAGCTGACTTAATGAGATCATCAAGATGTTGTTTTATTGTTGACATGCTTGGACTCCTAATATCATTTTTATACTAGCATTGTATCTATAATTAATACTAGTAACAAAGTATTGTTCATCTGATGAAATAACAATATCCCCGATTTCTAATTCTGGAATAGGGAATATTGAGATTTTTGATGATTCAACACTTTTTGTACAATTACTGATATTATATTGTTGAGCATTTTTTCTTTGTAAGTGATCCATGACAACTACCTGATTTTTTTTGTTAACAAAGTAGTTCATGTTATGAATACTGAGAACTTTTTTCAAATTCTCAGCTTTAGTATTTTTAAACACGATACGATTATTTGTGTGATTTGTTGCTTCAAATTTAATATTAGAAACAAAACTATCAATAATTTGTTTTGTATCACATTTGAGAAATGTTTCTTCGTATATTTTTGAGTCTACACAATTATAATAAGCAGTAATATTTATTTTATTTGGAGAAAATGAAATATTTATAATTTTACCTTTAAAAATCAATGTTTTTTCTGTATTATTATTCTGTATAGATACAAAACAAGAATTTCCAACTTTGGGTACTAAATTTATTTTAGAGGCATATTGATTATTAATAGTTATTTCTGCAGTGATAGTGGGATTATTTATCTCTTTTTTCACTTTAAAATTGAAGTTCGATGCTAGATGTGTTTTATTGATTGTTAAAAAAGAAAAGCAAGATTTAATAATTTTTTGATCCATAATGAACCTCTTTTATATAGATTTTTTTTCTATAGAAATATCATCTACATTGCTTTGATCGTAAGTAGGAAATACAATTTCTTCAAAAGTAATACTAATAGTAATATAATCTTTAGTATTATTTTCAGAACTATTTAAATTGGTAAAACATACTTGATTAATCCCTCGTTTGTTAATATGTGTGTTTTTAATATTATAGTAAGAGGGCATAATAGAGACTTTTTCATCTTGAGTATTACTCTTATTTACTATTTTGTTGGAAGATTCTTCAGTATCTTTGAACAAACGCTCTAATTCTTGAAGTATGTGATAAGAAGTTTTGAATCCGTCTTTGATCAATAATAGAGAAATTGATATAGATTTTTCTTTGTAGCCGCTAGCTACTTTTTTATTTTCTGTTCCTACAGATCCAGAATTATCCCATATAATTTCACCACCTATAGATAAACTTTGTAATATTCCAGGTAAAGGAGTTTCTTTTTTTGTAATAGTGTTAGTAAGGATTATATTAGATTCACTAGAATCATTTCTTATTTTCATGATCTTTCCTTAGATATTATTTTAAAATAAATATTTCTAATTATTATTCTCCTTAATAATTAGATAACCTCAGTGATGTCAAACATTGTAATATTTATTGAATTGTTAATTAATATTGTTATGATTTTGTAACTTAAAAGAATAAAAAATAATAAAGACAGTACCTTCCCTTTTTGAATAGGGAAGGATACCAAAGATCATTTACAGTACATTTTTGAATAGAAATCCAGCTTCATAATTGGCAACAGCCCAACCTAATCTTTCATCAATTGCTGTTACATCACTAGTTGTTCTTTCATCAAAATAATCTCTCATTTCAGAATAACCAAGAGGAGCTCTCACAGTAATTCCAAAGCTCAAATCTTCAAGGCTATAAATAGTATTAGGAACATAAGCAAGCACAACATTATTTCCCCAAGTATAAGATAATTTATCCTCGTGTTGATACATATTATCTGCAATAATTACTTTATCTACAGCAATGATTTTAGCAAAATCTTCTGTAGTAATACCAGCTTTTAAACTCGTATTAGGAAGGCGATCTATAAGATTTTTCTTATATCGAAGTACTTGCCACACGGTATCAGAGATAACACATTTATTTGGATAAACGCCTATGCTATTTTTTATTTTTGTACGCGCAATTTCTATTTGTGCAATAGGATCACTAGCTGTATTACCCCATAAATTAGTCGTACTAGGAGTTGTAGTATGTTCTCCATATTTAGTTGCATCGAGGATATCTTTCACTTGAGATGCTTCTATGGAATTCATCATTTTATCATAAGCATTACGCATACGAGCTTCTCTCATTAGTAAGGAACTTTGACTAATATCAGTAGATCCAATTAACTCGGCTCTATCAACAGAACTTTCAACAGTGTATCTATGTACAGAAAGGGATATCCAAGATTTGATATAATTCTGTGTTCTTTTTGCTTCTGTTCCATATTCACGACGAAAATCTGAAAGTTGTAGATGTTCTGCTCCCAAATGAGCAATTTTATAAGTTTCTCTTGCGACGGTAGCTTCAAAAAGAGGCATTAATTCATATCCAAAACGAGCTTGTCTAGGATAGCTCAAAGCAAATCTTTCTAGGATTACAGGGAAGTTATTTTCTTGAAGAGACATAAGGACCTCATTAAATATATTATTTTTACTATGTTATTTTTTTAGTATGAATATTATACAACTGTCATATTATAAAATAAGATCTCTATAAAAAATTATGGAAAATAGATTTCTTTAGTATTATTTACAGTCGTAGTATTATTTATACTAAAGTAATAACGAATTTACACAGAATTTTTACTCAAAATATTCTTAGCTTGTTTATAAGCATCGCTTCGTGATAATCCTTCTGCATAAAATTTTTCAACTTCATCAGCAAAAACAGCGCTTTCTTCTATGCTCGTAGTTTCTGAAAAATTGGCAATTCCTTTTTCTGGAGTAGGTACTTTATCTTGAAATCGATGGCTATAAATTGGTTGATAATAATCTTGTATAAAGTCAGTAAATGAAGCGACAGATTCTTGAGGATTTATGCCTTTTTCTGATAATTTTAAGGCCTTTATCCGTACTTGCTCTGCCATTTCACTACTAATTTTTTTGTCTACAATTATTTTTTCAATTTCTAAATCAATTTCTTTTTCAATTTGCTTTTTTTTCAATTCTTCTTTCAATTTGATAATTTCTGATAATGCTTCTTGTAATTGTATATATAATTCTTGTTCTTTTGTATTCATTGTATTTCCTTGATTTTTATTTATTAATGACTGCTCTTTGAACACTTGTATTTTATCCCTAAGAGAATAAGGATACTCTGAGAAAAAAGCAACAACATCATTATTTTCTTCAGAAAAAGATAAGATAGTTTGTAATTTCCCTAGATTGGGAATAGCAGGTCTAGCTGCACCTAAAGCACCAACATGCCTAAGGCAATATTTACCTTGTTGAGGATTGCTAGGAGCTGTTGGTAAGAAAAAACTAGCACTAATATTTTTGAAATGATTTTGTTTAATTTCTTTCTTAAAATCTTCTGAAATATCAATAAAAGAGGCAAATAATTTATCTCCAATAATTTTTAATTTATCTATCCATCCCATTGCTGGATCTTCATTAGTAGGATGTCCTTTTACAAGAGGAGCTGAATAGGGTTGGTAACTTTCTACTATTTCATCTAGAATTTGTGATGTTATTTGATATTTTTTACCTGTTGCGTCTGTATAATTTCCTATTTTCAAAATAGGGATCATATGATTTTTCATAAATACCTCTTTTAAATTATTGATTATTTTTCTACTGATTTTTGTATATCATTTTTGTTAAAATGGTAAGTTTTACATATATATTCTTCCGAGAATTCAAATCCCATATTGTGTAACATGGTATCTCGTTCTATACGAGATTTTTCGTCATCTTGTTCAGGTTTCCATGAAAAGATAACTCGAGAAGAAAAATTATTAATAAGACATAAGTGACGAATGAGTTTATTAATTGTTTCTGTAATAATACTTTTATCATCTTGAGTAATATCCTGTCTTACAATAGAAATACTTGTTTCATTTCCTAATTTTCCAGGAGTAGAATCCAAAGCACTAGAATGTCCCAAAATAACTTTACTGATTTGCTTTGTACAAAGATCATAAAAGTCTTTAAATAAGTGAGAAGAGCTGTTTTTATCTGATTTTAGGATCTCTATAGAATCAGATCCTTCGATAACCATAGCTCCAGAACTTCTAAATTCTTGAATGGCATGTAACATGGACATCTTTTTATCTTCGTTTGCTAATTCTACTCGTCCTACAATGGAATCGTCACCAAAACGATCGATATATGATATCCATAGATCCATAGTTCCTCTTATCCATGTAGCACTCCAGAATACTCTCGTGAGTAAGCTTTCCCCATAAGGATTAATAAAAGTAGGTCTATATTGTACTAGCTCTACTTCTTTGTCTAGATCTCCAATTGTAATGTTAAGGGGCGTAGTATTGGTATGATTACTAGGGATTAGTTGACATTTTTTATTAAAACAAAACCACTCACTAGGGAGAGAATTAATTTTGATGTACTCCCAATGATTATCAATTTTTTGTATAGGATGTTGTAAGATTGTATACCCATACCACAGAGCATGAAATATTTCTCTAAAGATACTATTAATACCTAATTTTTCAAGATTACGAGTGATGAATTGAGTTTCTTCTTCGTTATCTCCTATAATCTCCCATGGATCACCAATAACGGCTGATTCTCTAGCAAGAATAGTACTTTGTACTTCAGGAGAATAGCTGAGATCTCTTAGAGCTTTGTGAGGAGAAACTCCATGAGTATGAAAAAAATGAAAATCAGGGTTAGGTAACTGACCCCACAATTGTAACATTTTTAATGTTTTTATTTTTTCTAGTTTATTTGTTTTAGCCATAAAAAGAGCTCCTTTTGTGGAATTTATTTGCTTGTTTAGGGAGTACTTTATAGGTACTATTTGGTGTTGTTTTGATATCTAATTTTAATAAAATATCAATAGCACTCGCTAAGGCATCCGGCCCATCATCATGAATAGTAGAGTTGGGAAAAAATATTAATTGTTCAATTAGTGTTTTTCCATGAATTGTCTTTCTGAATTTAGAATTAAAAAAAATACGATTTGTTTCGAATAGAGGTAATAAGCGTGAAATACGAAGTTCTTTTTTTTGGTATTGTTTGACGCCTGATAGTCTCAAGTCTATACCTTTATCTCTTGCAAATTTATCTAATTCTTTCATATAGTAAAATTGAAAAGAATTACTTTCTATATAAGTTCCCAAAATAGATTCTTGATGTTCTTGATAGATGGATATAACACTTTCAAAAAATGGAATATCAGCACCTTGAATTAAGGATGCATTAATAATCTCAAAGATTCCCTTATGATCTTTACCCACTAATACACAAGCTTTGTAGTCATTATTTTTGATACCATCTACAGAAGGATCTATAAATAATACTTTAGAAGAATCTGGTAATATAGTGCCATCTTTGATATAAGATTCTTTAAACAAACCAGACTCATCATCTGTAGGCATATTCTGATATTCAGCATTAAAAGCTGAAATTCCCATTATCACTTTTTGTTTTTGTAAAAAATGAAGCGGAAAACGCTGTTCCCATATAGATTTTTCCTTGCCTTTGTATGTGGGTTCTATAGCTTTATATATTTTTCTATTCCACATATTCCAAGGTTCTTCATCACTAAGAAGTAATGTTCCGACTACAGATCTCTTTCTCAATATAGTTCCAATGATTATTAATTTACCTCCAGGTGTGAGAGAAGGAATAAGTCCTCTTGTGATAATATTGAGTGTTTTAGTTACTATTTTTGGACTGATAGCTTCGTCGTCTTTTTCAATATCATCTAAAATAATCAGATCTGGTCGATGTTCTCGTGAACGAAATCCCCTTATAGCTTGTTTTTTTCCTCTAGCTAATAGGCGTGTTTTATGAGCAATAAAATCACCGCCAGAACCTTGTTGAGGAAGAAGTTTTCCAAAATCTGATAAAATAAGCTGATTATCAGAAAATTCAATTCTAATAAAATCACAAAGATCTTCAGCCAAAGTATCTGTAGCAGATATAATGATAATAAATTTGTACTTCTCTATGAGAATACACCAAATAACATAAGCAAAACTAACTAAAGTAGATTTAGAGAATCCTCTAGGAGCTCCAATAATAAGGGGTGAATCACCTTTTTCTAATAAAGTGATGATTTCTTTATGAAATTTAGGGCTTTTTGTATTAGAATAATGAGGCAGATAGTTTTTAAAAAAGAACCAAAAATCTTTTTTTATTTTTTTTATTCGTTGATCTTTACTTTCTTTTTCTAAAGGAATAATAGAGTTATTAAATAATTCTATTATTTGAGGAATACTTTTTTTGAATTCTGTATAGGATATTTTTTTAGACATTAAAAACTCCTATTTATAATTTAAAAATTTGTAAATAATATCCTTTAGTATGGTATTTTTTTCAGGATAATATTTTTGAATAAAAGTTACAAAATCCTGCATAACACGAATTGTTTCATGTAGATGATCTATAGACCCTTCATATTTTTTTTTCATAGAAATATATTTATCTAAAATTGATAATAAAGAATCATCATTTCTATCTTTTTCTATTTCTTGCATTGTGTATTTTATTTGTTCTTCTAACCAAGAGATAACATTTATAGATTCTAATTTCTGCATAATAATATTCCCTTTTTGAACAATTGATGAGTTATTATAACATGGAAATGTGAAAATAAACTTAGATATAGTAACGATTTTCAATTTATTTTCATGAAAAATTATTTTATCTATCTATATAAATAACAAGTTTTTATATATTTTTTTGTAAAATTTAATATAGAAATCGTGAAAATAGTTATCGTTTTATGATATTTTATAGTAAATCTTGGTGGAGAGTAAATACTAAAAATAGAATAAGGTGAAAAATTTTCTAATCAAAAAAAGCCTACTATCATAGTAGGCTTTTTTTGACTTGATTTAATTTAATAATCACATTTTATCTATATTTCCAATAACTTCTCCAAGTAGAATTAAATCTCCTAATTGAGTTGATCCTTTAGGGTAAATTTCGATTTCATAAAGAGGATTATCACTTTTGACAATGATTTCTCCCGATCCTTTTTTTTGGATACGTTTACAACGAAGCTCATTATCTTGAAGAAAAATAAATATCCCTTCAGATTTTAAACAATCACTTTTTTTGACTAAGATCCAAGAATTTTTAGCAATTGTGGGTTCCATAGAATCCCCATTAATTTTGATGATGACAACATCTAATCCCCAATAATTTTTGAATTCAAGTCCAATTTCTGTTGTACCAATCATTAGTTCATTTTCATTGATTATACCCATCCCAGCAGAAGCTTGAACATCTACAATAGGTACAGAATAGGATGCAGGAATAGAATCTATTTTTGTAGAGATTTCTGATTTGAACATATGCCCTTGACCTGTAAGTAACCAAGATACATTTACTCCTATTTTATCAATTTTAGTTAATATTGGTGCTTTCAAACTAGTTTCATTTGTTTCTATTCTAGATACTATCATCGTTGCTATATCCAACTTTTCTCCGAATTTCGACTGAGATAATTCCATAGCTTTTCTGACTTTTCTGACCCTATCACCATAATTTATCATAAAAACTCTCCAATTTCGTTAAAAATGTATTGACATTATTATCAATTTGTGATATATTGATATATCATAAATTGAGTGAAATGATAATATGTTATCGGAATTATTTAAGGTTAAACTTAATAGTATTTATATGAAATAAATTGAAATAGGAGGTGTATATGCCAACATGTATTGAAAGAATGTCAACGACTGAAGTTATAATTGAAGAAAATGATATTCAATTAATAGGAAAAATTGTCAGTAATATTAAAAAAAACAAAGGAGTTCAGGAATTTTTTATAACTATTTTTTATAGTGATACTGGTGAAAAATATTTGTTATTAGTACCATCAAATCATCCCATATTGATAGAGTCTTGTTTTCACCTTGAAAATAAAAAATGTTATATAGGTGTACGAAAGTACAGTTCTCCATGGGAAGATAGGTACAAATTGTTATGGACTTTAGCGTATGAAGTTTGATAAGATAGGGAGTAAGAATATGGAAAAATATAATATAAGCATAAAAAATGATATTATTATAAAATCTCAGTTATATGTAGATTTTATAAGGAAAGTCGAAAAAATTGAAGTATCTATGAATCAAGATATCGATAATGTCAAAAAAAGATATAACAAAAAAAATTTACTTTTAAAAAACACGATCAAAGACTTAACAAATGATATTAAATCACTTGTTAATGCTAATAAAGATGTGATTTTTAAAGATAATAGAAGATACTTGGATTTAAATTTTGTTACTATTGGATATAGAAAGAGTTCTGAGATATGTATTCCTATCTTACAAAAAGATAATATTATACATTATATAGAAAAAAATAATCTTATGGAATGCTTGGATATAAAGAAATCTATTAAAAAATCAGTATTATCATCATGGAGTGATCATCAATTATCAGAAATTGGTATTATCAGAAAATATAAAGATAATTTTTACTTAGATATAAAAAAAGATGAGTTATAGGGAGGGTAATATGATTGATTTTATCAAAGAACTTTCAAATAGTGATAGTGAATTTTTATCTATTATGCTTTTATTTGACAAATGGGTGGTAGGAAATAGACATCGTGTTATATATATTCCTGAATACATGTTAATGTCTAAAATCAGTAGAAAAAATAAAGGGATATATTCTAAAACTATTTTTGATGATAAATTACTTCTTGCTACTATTATAAAATTCACACCTTATACAGCACTAAATAAAACAAGAAGTATACTAAGTAATTTTGGAGGTACGATCGTTTATATTCCAAGATTAGAAAGTGTATGTCGTAGTATTCGAAATGATAACATTAAAACTTGTTTTCAATTAGGATTTTCTCATAATGATTTGAAAAAATGTTTTAATATGTCTTATTCAGGAATTAGAAAAATTATTACTTTAAAAAAAACGCAGGATTCAGCTATATAGCATTCTCCTACGTTTACCCCAATTCATAAGGTTTTGATATTTTCAAATTAATATTTTAAAATAAAAAAGCTCACAGGACTGTATTGTGCTAGATCCCGTGAGCTTTTATATGTTGTTTTGATAAAATGGAATTATGTTATCAAAAGTTGTATGACTCGCTGTTGGATACAAATCGCTGTGAGCAATTAATAAATAAACCAATGCAAGCGAAAATAAGAACAATATCAACTTTTTTAACAATAACAAGTAGTTCAAAACAACGCGGAATCTAGCAATTTTATTATAAATTAAATACGATATAAAGTCAAATATATTATCTATACGTACTTATTTTAAGAATATTTTTTATAGAAAAAATTTGTATTTTTTCTATTTTTTAGTTATACTATATTCATAAAGGGGGGATGCTCGGTTTCGATCGGGGGATTTTAGGTATAGGTTTCAGGCGGGTCTGGACACATCCTTAAACGGTCCAAAACTATAGTTGCAAACGACAACTACGCTTACGCAGCTTAATTAGCGCGTTTCCATTCAACTCTTCTTGGTCTTTGAAGTTTTGATCATGGTTATAAAATAAAGACATCGATATACTATTAGTGAGCTAGTATATTTAAATTTTTCACTTGCGGTAAAGGTAGGTTTGTTTGTCTTCTGATAATTACTTAAGTTTTTAAGGCAAACCAAGCTTGTGGATAAGGCCTATACTAAAACCTTCGGGACGCGGGTTCGATTCCCGCCATCTCCAATCTATATCAATAGCTAAATGTAATAATAATTGCATTTAGCTATTTTTTATTTCTACCTGTGTATACATTGTGTACAATTTGTGTACACATAAGGGAATCGAAGTATGGGATATAGTTACATAATATATATCATAAAAAGATAATTATTGATTTTTGATAAAATCCATGCTATAATAGATAAAAAATACTAATAGTGTTTTAACTTGATTAAAGTAGATCTGTATGATATAATATATTAAAATAAGAGGTGAGTATATAATCGGTGATATAATGAGTTGTTTAGGATATTTAAAAGACATTAAAGATGATAACGAAAGAAAAAAACAAGAAGACTTGTTATTTAAATCAACAAAAGAGTTAATGATTAAATTTGTTACACTTATTACTGATAATTGTAGCCAAGATACAGCAAAAACAGATTGTAAAATTGTTAATTTACATAATGGTTCAGATCAGATTTGTTTTTCTGAACAAGGAGAAGAAAAAGAAGAATTAGTGTGTTTAGCATTATATATGTTAAAAAAAGATAATAAATTAACAGATAAACAAGTAAAAATGATATTTGATATAA
The DNA here is from genome assembly GCA_030154445.1 of Spirochaetota bacterium. Taxonomy (NCBI): domain Bacteria; kingdom Pseudomonadati; phylum Spirochaetota; species Spirochaetota bacterium. The sequence goes on from JAGUQW010000012.1 coordinate 47,022, forward strand.
TATATGGTATGCTACCTTGCCCTATACAGATTAGTTCTATCGATTCTAGAGAACAGTTATATTTTATCTTATTAGATGATCAGCATAAAACGATTGTCCATCAAGAATATATACCTGATAATCAATGTTTTAAGCCTAATTTGAATGAAATTGAGAATATAGTACAATCTTTAAATAATGAAGAATGGGATAGTTTTATTAGAACATCTATTAAGGAATTAGGGTAAATATATTAACACATTAAAAGCTTTACATTCTAATAATGGACACAAACAAAAAGAAGTTCATTTATTAAACGGGATCTACAAAGATCTTTACTCTGCAGATGTTAGCTCTAGAACAGATAATACAAGAATGTTATTAAAAAAAAGAAGTTTTCAACAAGGTGTAACAATACTTGAAATATTCAAAGTCTTCACAGAAGAAACCCATTAAAACCCAAAAAATATCATCCTAGTGATGAGCTTTTTTATTGTGATGAGTTCAAGACTCATCAGCATGCCTTTTTACAATAGAAATGATGGTATAGGACAAGATCACTATTATCAACATCTACTTTTACTTTCATAATTAATTATAACATAAAAAAATAATATCTAAAAAAAAAACCCGCTTATTAGCAGGTTTTTTTTAGATATTATTTAATCTACAGTATCAATAGTTTCTTTTTTATCTTTATCTTTAGGAAGATGATTTTTTATTACATCTATCATTAAAATAATAAATACAATATTGGGTATAAATATTATTAATATTATTATGTCAAATATATAATCACTAGTTATTGCAAACACAATATAAGAAAAAGTGATCATAAAACAAATATACGCAAAATTATTTATGAGTTTTATAGTAGAATGACAGACCTAATAGAATGTGAAAATGAATTAATACGTATTTTTGGAATTAATTATGAAAATAATCCTGAGTATTTAGAGCTAGAAATGTAAAAATGATTAAGAAGTAATCATCTTATAAAAAGCCCTCCTATCAACTGGGGGGCTTTTTTATTTTTTTCTATTCTTTCTTCGCAAAAGGACTCGACTTCCTGCCGTAAGCAAGCTATAATTGTGTATGATGAGTTAAAAAATACAGATTATCACTTCGTGAAATCTGCATAAGAAACTCTAATCGCCTAAAGGCTTAAGACTTTCTAAAGGAGAAAAATTATGAGACAGTATTCAAATGAAATTCAGGTACGCCCTAGGGTTAGAGAGATTAATAAGAAACCAAAAAGGACTATCTAAAATGTATATTAACGATACAGATAAAGATAGTCAGTACATGGCAAAATACTACAGCGATATAGCCGATGAATACGAAGAAGAATTAAAAAGAAGAAACGCTATTGAAATGCAAACTGCTGTTTAGTGTTTTATAAACAAAGCCCTCCTATAAATTGGAGGGCTTTTTTTTGATTTCAATGACGATTTTTATTTTTCTGCAAAATCAAACTTGACATGACATTTTTATTACATCTATCATTAAAATAATAAATACTGTCATGCGACATTTATAAAAGAAAAAATTAAATTTCTATAATACCCCAAACATATACAATTAATACCTGATACAAAGAAAAAATACCCAGTAGCATAGGGTATTTTTTGTTAGTTATAATATTATATTAAGAAGGGATAGTGGGGCGATCTATAAAAATCAAATAAGTCCTTAGATATTTTCTAAGGACTTATTATATTCTCGAAGAGAGAGGGATTCGAACCCCCGGTACATCACTGTACAATAGTTTTCAAGACTACCGCTATCGACCACTCAGCCATCTCTCCATTTGAGATAATATTATAGCATAAAAATAATAAATTGTCAAGATATTTTTTATTTTAATAAAGAAGACTTTATTACTAATGAGTTTATTTTTCTATCTAAATATAATGCATAGATGCGATTATCTTTAATAGCTATTTTGACATTAGCTCCTGTAGATCCTAAATCTGATATAATATTCATATCCTTATTTTCAAGAGCTAAGCCTTCATTAAATCTATCAAATTGTACTTTATCTTCTTTTTGAACGAGTGGATTTAGTGAATGTGAATAAGCGATATATAATTTGTTTTGATATAATATAGTTTGATAGCCATAGATTTTATTACTAAAAGGAATAGTTGTCTTCCATTTATTATTGTATAATTTAAAAATTTCAAATGTACCTAATGTTGATGCAAAAGTATCTGATAAAAAGCTAAGATACATTATTCCATTACTATCAATATAAAAAAAATAATCACTATACAAAGATTTTCTATTTGGTATATTAGGGGCTGAAATTTGTTCCCATTTGTTATTTTTTAACATTAGTACCACAGGCTCACTATCAAAAAATCTTTTTAAGGCTATATAGGGCGTATTATTATAGAAAGCCATTTGTATACCATTGTTTACAGAGCCATCAAATCTATCGTTTGATGTTTCTCCACAAGATTCCCAACTGTTATTGTTTAAATATTTAACATATAGTTTCCTACTAGTATCCTCAACATACATTAAATATAATCGATTTTGATATGGATACAAAGAAATAACTCTAAGTTTTTCTATTGTGGATAAGGTATTATCATTGTGAGCGTTAATCCATGTATTACTATCGAAATTAAATTTTTGCACAAAACTTTTGTCATTAGCGATATAAGTAATATAAGGAATATTTTTGAAAGTAATAAGAGAATGATGACTTTCTGCAGATATTTCAGATCCTATTTGAATCCAATCATTACCACTCCAACGATATACATATATTTTACCACCATTGAGAACACTAATATAGGGAGTATTATTATCAGATACTGTAATATGTTCAGATGACACCATACGACCAGATAGATTTTTTGTTGACTTTAGATATTTCCAACTATTTACTTCTAAATCTGGAAAATCAGGTGCTAGGGGGAAGGATTCTGGATCAGGATTTTGATCTGGAAAATCAGGTATTGGGGGGAAAGAGTCTGGATTAAAAGTTTGATTTGATGAATTGACATTACAAGAAACACTAATAAGTAGTAACAATATATAATATAACATATAATACTTCCTTTTTATCTTTATCTTAATATGAATACACCTAATTCTATAAGGCTCTGTTCAGACATTTTTTCAGCTTCTTCAAATGAAGAAGTCATTTTCATAGCTAATAAATTAGGTAAAAGTAAATGAATATATATAAAAGAAATATCTCCATCTTTTTTATCAGGGTAAGCAAATATCCCTTCATTTGGTTTGAACATTCTTATAGGAGTAAGTGCATATATATTATTCTCAACAACTTCATCTTGATAATCTAAAAATTTAATATTAATCGTAGAATCTTTTATAAATAGCTCCATATATTTATAAACTAAAATCGCAGGATCATTATAAAATTTCAATAACCAATAACTTTGATCTAAATTCTTTAACATACCATCAGAGCTTAATAATTTTGGTATTTTCTTAGTTTTTAAGTTCTTGAAATCAAATGTTTTAGATGGTGATAGTTTATATAGAGGTATAGGTGATAAAGCATTGGTAGTTACGAAAATTTTATCTATTTGTTCTATGTTTTCAATTGATTCATAATTACTTTCCATGTCTGTAGTATCTTCATATCCTTGATATTCAGATGTTGATTCAGTAGATGAATCAACTAGGGTATTAGTGTCCATTAAAGTAGTAGTATTAAAGATCTTATTCTTCATTTGTTCTATTTTATTTATTTCATCTATGTTATTCAATAATTCTTTAGTTTCACTTTCTTCATAACTATAATTAAAACTAAATTCAGGTTCTTGATCTGTTGATGTAGAATCTGAGGTTTGTGATAATGATAATATAGGCAATGATAGTATATAGATGTAAAGTAGTAATAAAACTTGTAACATGATTGATATCCTTAATTCGAGTAAATATATTATAGATGGATTTATTATTTTTGTCAAAATAAGTGCTTATTATTAAATTTTATAGATTAATTTAAGATTGACAAAACATATGATATAATATAATTCTATTATTCATATTTTAAAGAATTAGCATAATAACAATAGAAAAATTTGCACATGTAATTAGGTATTATAGATATGATTATCATATAGAATTTGGACATCTAGGAGAATTTTTATGTATTGTTAATTATTTAGTAATTAGATATTTTTTGATCTCAAAATATTATACACGCTAAATCAATCTGGTACTATTTACACGATAAAAGATAAATAAAAATCAATAGAAAAATCCCCTTATTTAATAAGGGGATTTTTCAGTTAAATATTTTAATAATTATTTTAATTTTGGCCAAAAGTCTTTATTAGCTTCTATAAGATCATCAAGTATTTTTTTTGCAATACTTGCACTAGGAACTATTTTAGATAAAGTAAGTGCTTGCCATAACTTTAAATAAGACCCTTCTATCCAAGATTCGACAACCAATTTTTCAACGCTTATTTGTTGTTCCATAAGTCCTTTTTGAAAACGAGGAATTTCACCAATACTTAAAGGTTCAGGTCCTGAATAACCTACGATACAAGGAATTTCTACCATAGCATCGGCATCAAAATTAGAAATAGCACCTTGATTTGGGACTATTAATAACATTCTTTCTCCTGTATTAGAGGTTATAGCTGTTGCCAAATCAACAATATAAGTAGCATGTCCGCCGATTTCAAATTTAGAATCTTTAGCAGTACCATGTTGAACGATACGACGACATTCACCAAATACTTCTTTTTCTCTTCCTGCTCTTACCATATCTGTTCTGGTATAGTTAATATCAGAATGCCCAACAACATGATCTGGATATAGGTAGTATTTTAAATAAGTATTTGGTAAAGTACTAGGATCAAGAGCATGAACTTTTTTGGCCATTGTCATAGTATCTGTCCAATCTTCATCAGCATGAAATCCTGGGTATCCAGCATAACCATGTTTTGAGACATGTTCATGTAATTGTGGCATTAGATCTTTACCTGTTGATTTTTCGATAATACTTGTCCACCAACCAAAATGATTTAGTCCATAGTAACGCACTTGCATTTCTTTACGAGATTTAAGTCCTAAAATGGATGCCATGGAATCTTCAATACCGATAGGCATATCACAAATATTTAACACTTTAGATTCAGGGCGTAAACGGCGTGTTGCTTCGGCAACGATAGCTGCGGGATTAGAGTAATTCAACATCCATGCATCTGGTGAATATTTTTCCATAAAATCAATAAGCTCAATAACGCCACCTATAGAACGCATACCATAAGAAATTCCTCCTGGTCCACAAGTTTCTTGTCCTACGACTCCATATTTTAGAGGTATTTTTTCATCAAGAGAACGCATTTCATATTTACCAACACGAATATGTGCCATAACAAAATCGACATCTGTAAAAGCTTCTTTCGGATCAGTAGTATAGCTAAATTTAATATTTGGAGCTTGTTCTTTCATAATGATTTGACAAGCATCTCCTACGATTGCTTGTCTTTCAGCATCATTATCATATAATTTCAGCTCTCTTAATGGAAGTCTATCCTGTTGACTTAACAGTAATAATAAAATTTCAGGAGTAAAGGTACTTCCTCCACCAGCGATAACAATTGAATATTTTTTCATAATAGTCTCCTAATCTATAATAAGATTTTTAATAAGATTTTTAATAAGATTTTTTATTTTATTTAAAGATGAATTTATTTTTTTAATAATTCTTCAAATTGAGTACGAATTTGAGGGACAGATAAACCAACAATTACTTGTATAGAATTGCCTTTTTTCATGAGTCCATGAGCTTTTCCTTCTTGAAATGCAGGTAATTCTTGTACTTTTAACATATTTTTGACAACTACTCTCAGACGGGTAGCACAATTCGTTACTGTTTCAATATTTTCAGCTCCTCCAAGTGCATCTAAAAAAATAATTGCTTGATCAGCAAAGGAAAGTTGGGAACTTGCTTTTTTCTTGTTCTCAACATCTTGTTTGGTGTAAAGTTTTATAGTTTTTTTGTCGTCTTCCCTACCAGGAGTTTTTAAATTCCATTTGAGAATAATAAATCTAAATACAACAAACCAAATACATACAAATATAGAGCCTATTACAAGTTGAATAATAATTAATTCACCATGATTTCTGAAAGTAAATAGCCAGTTTGCAGTAATAAACTGTAATAATCCAGCTCCCATATTACCAACTACTCCAGCCATATAGAGACACATTGCTAAGGTGGCAGCTAATAGGGAATGTATTAAAAATAATATAGGGGCAACAAACAAGAATGTAAATTCTAGAGGTTCGGTAATACCAACTACTGCAGCAGTAAGTGTTGCTGGTATTAATAATGCTAAGACTTTCTTTTTATTTTCAGGTTTAGCCGTAGCATACAGTGCCAATGCAATACCGATACTACCAAAAACTTTTGAATTTCCATGTAAGGAAAATCCTCCTCCTGGGAACTGCTCTTTAAGAGAAAGTCCAGAATTAGCAAATTCATGAACATTTTGAAACCAAGTAGGTTCTATTCCATTAGGAACGACAGCAGGTCCAAAGATAAATGGTCCATAAATAAAATGATGTAATCCTGTTGGGATTAAAATACGCTCAAGGAAAGTATAAATCCAAACACCTATAGCTCCAGAGCTTGCAAGCATAGTTTGCATAGAATTAATTCCCATCTGTACTTTTGGCCAAATAAGAACCGTTAGAAATGCTATAGGTAATGTTACAAAAAATCCTATCATATATACTAGCGTTGTCCCTTGAAATACTCCTAAATAATCAGGAAGTCTATATTCATAATATTTGTTGTGAATATTTGTAACAAGTGCTCCTATTAAAATGCCACCAAAAATACTGGTATCTAGTGTTTTGATTCCAGCAATCATTGCTAAACCACTTATACCACCAGCATCTTGGCTAAAATCAACTCCAAAATTAGTTCCCCAAATACTAAGAATTGCAGAAATAAAATAATTAAATGATAGATAGGTAGCTAATGTTGCCAAAACAGCACGCTCTGGAGCTATTTTTGATAGTCCAATAGGAATTCCTAAACAAAATAGTAAGGGCATATTTCGGAATACCATCCATGCACCCTCTTCTATAATTGATAGTATTTTATAAAAAAATCCATCGGGATGTGCTATAGACCCTACAATATTTTGATCTTTGAAAACAATTGTTAAACCAACAACTAATCCCGAAAAGGAAAACAATAGCACAGGAACAAACATTGCTGCTCCAAATTGCTGCATCGCTTCTTTAATATTCGTACGCATTTTAAACTCCTATAATTTTAATTTGTATTTAAATTATAAATTCGAAAAAAAAATTGTCAAGAGATTTTTTTTAATATATTTATATATTATTTTAAAATATTTACTCATAATCAATTATATGTTTATTTATATATTTTAAAATTAAAAATGAGGATAAAAAATCACATTTTTTATCAAATTATTTTTGTTAAAATAAGTACTTATTATTAAATTTTATAGATTGATTTAAGATTGACAAAACGTATGAATATAATATAATATAATTCTATTATTCATATTAAAGGATTAACATAATGACAACAGAGAAATTTGCTCATAAAATTAGGTATTATACTATAGATATGATTATCCATATGGGATTTGGACATATAGGAGGAGCTCTATCTATAGTTGATTGTTTAGCTGTTTTATATGCTCCAAAAGAAGGACTTTTAAAAATAGATCCGAAACATCCAAGATGGGATGAAAGAGACTATTTTGTAATGAGTAAAGGCCATGCAGGGGCAGCACTTTATGCAACACTTGCTTCTAGAGATTTTTTCGATCTCAAAATATTACATACGCTAAATCAACCTGGTACTATTCTACCTTCTCATGTGGATAGATTGAAAACACCTGGTGTAGATATGACTGCAGGAAGTTTAGCTCAAGGATTTGGTGCTTCAGTTGGTATTGCAATAGGAGCGAGATTGAAAAATAAAAATCAAAAAGTATATTGTATTGTTGGGGATGGAGAACTCAATGAAGGTCAGTGTTGGGAAGCTATTCAAGTTGCAGCTCATCAAAAACTAAATAATTTAATTGTATTTGTTGATGATAATAAAAAACAATTAGATGGTATTTCATCAGATATTTGTGAAGCATTTGATTTTGTACAAAAATTTGATGCTTTTGGATGGAATGCAATACGTGTTGATGGACATGATCACCAACAATTACGTGAACAAATTCTCAAAGCTCATGAACAGTCCAAACCAACAGTAATTGTTATGACTACTATTAAAGGTAAAGGTATTGAATTTTTAGAAAACATTAATGATCATCATTTGAGAATTGATACAGATGAAAAACAAGAACTTTTAAATAATGCTAAAAAATATTATGCTAAAAAAGCAGAATTATAAGGGATTAAGATGATAGTACAAGAAAATATAATAGATAACAAAGAAATTAGAACGGCATGTTTAGATGGTATTATTGAAATTGCAAAAAAAGATGATAAGGTTTGTTTTATTGATACAGATCTTGTTGCATCTAGTGGTTCTGGTGTTTTTCAAAAAGCATTTCCAAAGCGTTTCTTTAATATTGGAATTATGGAAGCTGAAGCGATTAGTATGGCTGCAGGTTTAGGAGTTACAGGGTACAAATGTTTTGTACACAGTTTTGCTCCTTTTGCATCAAGACGATGTTTTGATCAAGCTGCAGTCAGTTCTGCTTATACAGATATTCCTATTGTTATTTTGGGTACAGACCCTGGGATTACGACTGCTTATAACGGTGGAACTCATACTACTTTTGAAGATATAGCAATGTTTAGATCATTAAGTAATACAAAAGTATTTGATATTTGTGATTCTGTTCAAATGTATGCTATTATCAAAGAACTTGGACAAAATATGAAAGGACTCAATTATGTTCGTTTTGCAAGAAGACCATCTCGTAAGATTTATCAAGATGAGATGAGCTTTGAAATCGGTAAAGGTATAATGATTAGAGAGGGAATTGATATTTGTATCTTTGCCTCTGGAGCAATGGTTTCACAAGCATTAGATACTGCAGATATTTTGAAATCTCAAGGAAAAAGTGTCAGAGTGATAGATCTTTTTACAATTTTACCAATTGATAAAGATATCATTATCAAAGCTGCAAAAGAGTGTAAACATCTAGTCGCTTTAGATAATCATAATATTAGAGGTGGATTAGGATCAGCTATTGCAGAAGTATTAGTAGCACACCATCCTGTCAAACTTCAACAGATTGGAGCAGAAAGTTTTGGACAAGTTGCTACTTTTGCTCAATTATTAGATATTTTTGCTTGGACTGGAGATAAATTAGCTAAAAAAATTCTTAAAGCTATTTAATTATATTGAAATTCTTTATCTATTATTATAAAAATTCTTAAAAATATGTTATAATATAATATAAGGAGTAATGGTATGAAATTAAATATAATTATAGTATTATTGGTAGTTGTTATACTAGGAGCTTGTACTCAAAAAAACAACAATAAACTTATTGTTGGTATGGAATTAGCGTACCCTCCTTTTGAAACAAAAGATAATGATGGAAATCCTATAGGAGTCAGTGTTGATCTTGCTTATGAATTAGGTAAATATCTAAATAAAGAAGTTGTTATTGAAAATATAGCATGGAATGGCTTGATACCTGCTCTGCAAACTGGAAAAATAGATATAATTCTTTCTTCATTAACAATTACAGAAGCAAGAAAAAGACAAATTGATTTTTCAGATTCTTATTCTAAATCATTGTTAGCAATGCTTGTAAATATCAATTCTCCTGTTAATTCTCTAGACGATTTGAATCAAAAAGGTAGAATTGTAGCTGTTAAACAAGGTGCTACCCCATTTATTTTTGCACAAAAGTATCTTACAAATGCAACAATTAATTCTTTTGCTAGTGAAAGTGCTGCTGTTACAGAGGTTGTACAAGGTAAGGCTGATGCTGTTTTATATGATCAATTAACAATTTTTAGAAATTATCAAATGAATCCTAATACGACAAAAATTGTAGCCTTAGATATTGCTGATGAAGATGTTGATGTATGGGGTATTGGTATAAAAAAAGGTAAGACTCAATTGCAAGCTGATATTAATAAATTTCTTATAGAATTTAAAGCAAATGAGGGTTTTAAAGAAATTACAAAAAGACACCTAATAGTAGAAAAAAAAGAATTTGATAAACATGATTTTGATTTTTTCTTTTAAAATAAATAAATTGATTAATAGGGGAATAAATGGATAATAAAATATCAATAAAACCCCCTTCGCTAGTGTATCGATTAGGTAATATTATTTTATTAATAATGGTATTATTTATTTTTTCATGGTTAACTATTCACAAATTAGAATTACATTTAGATTTTTCAATTTTACTTGAATATACAACACGATTTCGACACGGTTTTTTAATGACAGTAGTAATTAGTTTTTTCTCATTGATTTTTAGTATGATTGTAGGATCATTTACAGTAATAGGAGTTCGTTCTAAAATATTATTTATATCTTATTTTTGTAGAGTATACATTCAAATTATTAGAGGAACACCTTTGTTGGTACAGATATTTTTCTTTTATTATATTGTTGGAACAGCATGGGGTATTGAAAATAGATATATTGCAGGAATATTAATATTATCTCTATTTGAAGGCGCTTATATTAGTGAGATTATTCGAGGAGGTTTGTTATCATTAGATAAACAACAATACGAAATAGCTCAGGCCATAGGACTCTCTAAAAAACAAACACTTAGTTTGGTGATTATTCCTCAATTAATTATTAGAATTATGCCAGCATTAGCAGGTCAGTTTGCATCAATTATAAAAGATTCATCACTTTTATCTGTAGTAGCAATAATAGAATTAACACAAACAACACAAGAAATTAGTTCAATTAATTATGCGTTATTTGAAAATTATCTTTTTTTAGGGTTATTGTATTTTATATTAACTTTTCCTGTAATTTTATTAAGTCAATATTTGGAGAAAAAATTTAGTTATGCACATTAAATTAGAGGCAATAAATCATTTTTTTTCTGATGAAAAAAAAGTGTTAAACAATCTTAATTTTGAAGATGAATGTAACTCTCTTGCTATTATAGGTTCTTCTGGAGGTGGAAAATCCACTTTATTAAGAATTTTAGGTGGATTGTTATATCCTAGTTCAGGTAATTTTTATTTCAATTATAATAAAATTGACTTTAAAGAACATAATGAATGGTATAAAAAAATAGGGTTTGTTTTTCAAAGTAATGGATTATTCCCCCATTTAACAGGTTTACAGAATATTACACTTCCTTTAACTAAAGTATTTAATCTTACTGTAATAGATGCTACTAAAAAAGCTAATGAGTTATTAGAACGATTTGGTTTATTAAAAGATGCACATAAATATCCACATCAATTATCAGGCGGACAATGTCAACGAATTGCTATAGCTAGAGCAATCATTGTTAATCCTGAATTATTATTATTAGATGAGCCTACATCTGCTCTAGACCCAGAATACACTTTAGAAGTTTTAAATATGATTAATGAATTGGTAATAGAAGGTCAAAATATTATTGTAGTTACTCATGAAATGGGATTTGCACGATTAGCTTGTGAAAAAGCAATGTTTTTATACGATGGTAAGATTATAGAACATAATAAAAGTGAGAACTTTTTTAACAATCCACAAAGTCCAGAGTTAAATTATTTTTTAGCTAAAATACTAGAATGGAATTAAAATATAAATTATTTATAAAAATATATAGAGATATTGACATAACTAAAAAAAAAGTATAAAATATAGACATATATTATGTTGGTAATACAAGAATATATATACTTATAATAAAAATCTAAATAGAGAAATTAAGCATAGGGGGAGAATTTGAACACTATTAATATTACAGAAACAGTTCTTCGTGATGGACATCAGTCCTTATTGGCAACAAGAATGCCAACTGAAGATATGTTACCTATTTTAGAAAAAATGGATGAAGTTGGGTATAGATCTTTAGAAATGTGGGGTGGAGCTACTTTTGATGTGGCTATGAGATTTTTAAATCAAGACCCATGGGATCGTTTAAAAGAAATAAAAAAATATGTGAAAAAAACACCTTTACAGATGTTATTAAGAGGTCAAACCCTTGTTGGCTATAGACATTATGCAGATGATACGGTTGATCTATTTATAAGAAAAGCTATAGAGAATGGAATAGATATTGTTCGTATTTTTGATGCTTTAAATGATATTGAAAATATTAGAGTTCCACTAGAAGCTGTAAAAAAATATGGTGGTATAGCTCAAGCTGCGCTATCATATACTATCAGTCCTGTGCATTCAATTGAATTTTTTGTAAATTTGGCAAAACAATATAGAGATCTTGGTGCAGATGAAATTGCTATCAAAGATATGGCTGGTATTTTATTACCTGAAACAGGATATAAGTTGGTTTCAGCTATAAAAAAAGAAATGCCAAATATTCCTATTGTTGTACATACACATGATACTGCTGGTATTGGATCTATTCTTTATAAAAGAGTTACTGATGCTGGTGCTTATTCTATTGACACATCAATATCTTCTTTAGGTGGAGGATCTGCACAACCTGTAACAGAAAGTATTGTCAAATGTTTTGAAGGAAGTACTCGCCCAACAACATTAAATCAAGAATTACTTTCAGAGATAGCTGATTATTTCAAGTTATTACGAAATAAATACATGAATCAAAATTTAATTAATATTCAATCTTATTTTACAGAACCTAAACTTATTGAATATCAATTACCTGGAGGTATGCTCAGTAATCTTATTTCTCAATTAACATCTCAAAAATCAATGGATAAATATGAAGAGGTTCTTCGAGAAATACCAAGAGTCAGAGCTGATTTTGGTTATCCAGCGTTAGTAACTCCTATTAGTCAAATTGTAGGAACACAAGCAGTTATGAATGTACTACTAGGTGAACGATATAAAATTTGTTCCAAAGAAGCTAAAGATTATATTAGTGGATTTTATGGAAAAAGTTCTGTACCTATCAAATCTGAAATTATGCAAAAAATTTGTGGTACAGAAAAATATTATACAGGATCTCCTTCTGCATTAGTAAAACCTGAATTAGAAAATGCTCGTAAAGAATATGCACATATTATTAATAATGATGAAGAATTATTATCATGTATTTTGTTTCCACAAATAGCAAAATCGTATCTAGAATCTAAAAAAAATACAGATTATATAGAAGTAGAAATACTACCATAATTTATTAAAGGAGTATCGAATGTTTGGAGATATACTTACACTTACTGATACGGCTCTTATTACATTTTTAGGAATGGGAGTAGTTTTTCTAGTACTAATACTATTAACAATGATTTTGAGTTTATTTCGTTTTATTCCAGTAAATAATATCACTATAATTTCAACATCTATTGAGAAATCTACGGATATATCACCAGCATATTTTTCTGTTGTCTCATCTCTTCACAAAGCGATTATTATAGCAACGATTTTAGAAAGTCTTGAAATTACAACAAAGAAAACTCAAGTTAGAATTACAAGTATTCATAAAATTTCATGCTAATAAAACAGTAAAAATGGAGAATAATAATGTCAAAAATGTATAAAGTTAAAGTTGAAGGAAATATATACGAAGTAGAAGTTGAATTTGTTTCAGAGACAGCTGCATTTGCTCCTATACAGAATCAAGTACCAGCAACATCTTCGGCTCAACCTCAATCAACAACTTCATCAGTATCTGTTACAGGAAAAGGAATACCAATTATAGCACCAATGCAAGGTAATATTTGGAAAATTGTGAAAAATATTGGTGATACCGTAAAAACAGGAGAAACGATTCTTATATTAGAAGCTATGAAAATGGAAAATAATATTATTGCTCCAAAAGATGGCACTATAGTTTCTTTATTAGTAAAAGAAGGTCAATTAGTTGATAGTGGATCTACTTTGGTAGAGCTTGCATAGGAGAATACAATGCAAGAATTATTGTTAAATTTATATCAAACAACTGGAATTGCAATGATGACTATATCTTCATTAATAATGATAGGTATAGGGCTGATATTATTATATTTAGCTATTGCAAAAGGTTATGAACCTTATTTATTATTACCTATAGCTTTTGGTATGTTATGGATTAATCTACCAACATCTATAGGAGAAGGATTGATGAATGAGGGAGGATTATTATATATTTTATATCAAGGTGTAAAATTAGGTATTTATCCACCACTAATATTTTTAGGGATAGGGATGCTTACAGATTTTGCTCCTTTAATTGCAAATCCAAAAAGTTTATTATTAGGAGCTGCTGCTCAATTAGGAATATTTTTGGCTTTTTGGATTGCTGTTTTATTAGGAATGACAGGACCTGAAGCGGCTGCTATTAGTATTATTGGTGGTGCTGATGGACCAACAGCTATTTATTTAACATCCAAATTAGCACCTCATTTATTAGGACCTATAGCTATTGCAGCTTATTCATATATGGCGTTAGTTCCTATTATTCAACCACCTATTATGAGATTACTTACAACAAAGAAAGAAAGACTTATAAAAATGGAACAGTTGCGGTATGTATCTCAACGAGAAAAAATACTATTCCCTATTGTTGTAATGATTATTATTATTATGATAGTACCTTCATCAACATCTTTAGTTGGAATGTTAATGTTAGGAAATTTATTTAAAGAAAGTGGCGTAGTTCCTAATTTAGTTGAAAATGGAAAAAACGCTTTATTGTATATAGTTACTATATTTCTAGGAATTACTGTAGGAGCGACAGCTAAAGCTGAAACTTTTTTAATAATTGATACTTTAAAAATACTCACAATAGGATTATTTGCATTTATTATTGGTACTGCTGGTGGTGTTTTATTAGGAAAGGTAATGTGCATACTTAGTGGTCAAAAAATAAATCCTCTTATTGGAGCTGCTGGTGTTAGTGCTGTTCCTATGTCTGCTCGGATTGTTCAAAAGGTAGGAGTAGAAGAGGATCCAACTAATTTTTTATTGATGCATGCCATGGGACCAAATGTTGCTGGAGTGATAGGTTCAGCTGTTGCTGCTGGGACATTATTAAGTTTCTTTAAATAAATATAACACTACTATATATATAAATTATTAAAAATAAAAAACACAAGTTTAATACTTGTGTTTTTTTAAGTTAAATAATATTTTCAAAAAACTCTTTATCTTTATCAAAAAGATAAAGAGTTAATTTTGATGGTGTTAGGACTTGATTAAGTCTATATAAGACAATTTTCATCCTAATAAAATCTTGTGTTGTTGTTACTTGAGCTGGTCTCATACTTTGACAAGCTTTCCCTACATCCATATCAGCTATAATAGAATATTTATTATCAACTACTATTATAATTCTATCATCATCTATGCATGAATTTTTAATATTTCTATCAATTTTATAAGTATAAAGATCCGTACCTGGTAAATGAATATCTCTATAAGAAAATCCAATAACTTGTACTCCTGATGCAACTTTTTTTGATAAATATTCTTTTAAAAATATAGCATAAGTTTCATGATTAAAATAAAAAAGAATTTCTTTTTTGGCTTTAGTAATAATATCTTGAATATTTGCAATAATTGTATCTTTATCAGATAAATTCCAAAAATCATCATTATCTGTATCTTTATCTTGAAAAAAAGCTAAGGATACAGATAATGATGATTTAGCATCTGTAAAACGTTTTTCTAATGTTGTAAGAAAATTTTCTGGAGAAATAGGGCTATATTGTTCTGGGGAATCTTTTACAATTTTCACTCCACCTTTTTCAACAAGTCTTGTAAGCATTTCATAGACAATAGGTCTTAATATACCGCTATCCTTAGCTAATTTATACCCTGTTACGGGATAATTTTTTAATAATGCTAAATAAACAGAAGCTTCATTTCTACTAAGCCCAAGCTCTTCAAAACGATCAAGAAAATGAGAAGAGGTATTATCTGACATAATTTCTCCTAAAAATTTAGTTTATTGATTTCTATCAAAAAACCCTCTACCACCACCAAGTATTTCCATATTATTAGAGTCAATATTTATAATGATTTCAGTACCAAAAATTTCAGAACCTTTTTGTACTAAACGAGGATTGCCATACATATTAATCATATTATTAGAACCATGAAAAACAGCCCATCTAGAATATGCTATTTGATCACCATTTCCTTGAATAGAAACAACATCACCGATTAAATTACCTGTATCAGTAGCTTTGTTGAATTCTATTATATTAGCATGAGATATAGTATTTTGTTCTTGAAAAAAAATTGATGGATTTATTAAGGCTTTATAAAAATCAGTTTCATGATTATAAAAAAGGACATCAGATTGAAGAGTAAATCCATCTTCTTCTGAATTTGCAATTACAGAACCTCGAGCAATATAATTATCTAGTTCTCCATTTTTAAATTGCACATTCAAACGATCTGCAACAAGTTTTTGAGTATCAGATATAGTTTGGACATTTCCTGAAACAATCATTTTATCCTCTTTTGACCAAATTCTAACCTCTTCTCCTGTAATAAATGTTGTTCCATCATCGATAGCTATATTACCTTGAACATGAATATAAGAATCATCAGGATATATTGTAATAACTCTTCCTGTAATTTTTGTAGAAATATTATTACCTTGTTCTAATAAAATTTGAGGAGATTTTCTTAGAATAATTTTTTTTTCTTTTGTAAAATAAGTTCCTTCTTGTGCTGAAAAAAATGTTCTATTATTTAAATCTGCAAATCTTAAATTACCATAAGCATAACCAATTTCTTCTTTTTCATCGTAAGTCATTGTATCAGAAACTAATGCAATAGGTCCTTGACTGAGGGTTGGTCGTCTATTATTAAATGTTTCAAGAATAACTAATCCATCTATTGTTTTAAATATACTTTTTCCTGCTGTTACAGCAACAGAAACGGATAATCCGTTAATTAAAGAAAATTGGACAATAAATAATAAGCTAAATAAGGTCACAATAAAAATATATTGTAGGTTTTTAGACGACATTGTTAAGTCCCTTCAATAGCTTCTTCATCTTCTAATAGTTTGAATTCATTTTCAAATTCTTTAGAAGAATTAGTAGAGCTAGAATTTTGTTGAGAATCGTCACTATCAGTTAATATTTGTCCTACACTATTATTAAGTTCTATATGTTCTAATGCTGAATCAGAAACCATATCATATCCTGTTATTTTATGTGATCCTCTTGTATAAGTTACTAATTTATTAGTTTCAGAGTAAAATAATTCTTTATTTTGATCCCAATATACTTTTTCTGTTTGAAGTTCACTTTGATTTGCAGAAAAAATACGAACTTCACCATCTGCAATAAGATTTCCAATATTTTGTTGAATACTACCTTTATTGGCTACAAGTACTGACTTTATTTGATTACTTTCAGAAAACAAAGTCATAGTAAAATTATACAAATATACTATATCACTTTTGTCATAAGTATTTGCTTGAGCAGCTTTGATTTCCCATTCTCGAAATCCACTTTTTTCAGTATAAGTATATAAAAAATCTTGCATAGAAGCTGCTGGTAAGTTTCTTTGTTCTCTATCATTTCTTCCTAATTTAATACCACAAGAAGTTATAAATATAAGTAAAGATAAATATATAAATTTTATTGTTTTCAAAAAATACTCACATATATGATATAAAAAAAGTACCTAGTATAGAATCTAGGTACTTTTTAATTACCCCCTAGGAGAATCGAACTCCTGTTCCAAGAATGAAAATCTTGTGTCCTAACCACTAGACGAAGGGGGCTTAATGACTAATGTACTAATATTATATAATATTTTGTATTAGATGTCAATACTTTTTTATTATTTTTTATTATTTATTCTTCTGTAGTATCATATTCATCATAAGTATTATCTTCTATTTGATCGTCAATATTTTCGTCATAAATATCATCTTCTATTTGATTATCAATATTTTCATCTTCAGGTATTGTTTCTTTTGTTATATCACCTTGAGATATATTAGTATTAGTAATACTTGTTGAAGCTATAGGAACTATAGCATTTGTTTGAATAACAAGACCTGTTTGTTGTTGCATATAAGTATTAGCTAAGTGAGCTATAATATCATTATCTCCTTTTACATATGCTAAATCTAAAGCGGTCCTTCCTAAAGAATCGATTTGTCCTATATTAATTGAAAAATTATCAACTAAGTATTTAACGAGAGTACTATTATTGTTTAGTACAGCAATATGTAAAGGAGTTTGTTGTTGGAGATTCATATCATCATCAGCTGTTGCACCTTTTTCACGTAGTTGAGAGAGAATGTCAACATAACCACTTTCAACAGCTAGAAAAAAAGGTGTTTTACCTTGATAATCTTTTATATTATATTGTGCACCTGTATCTAATAAATCTCTAACAATATATTTATAACCTAATCGAGAAGCTTCGTGTAGGGGAGTTCTAGCCATATTATTTTTAGTATTAGGATCTATTCCTAATTTTAATAAATAACGGACAACATCTTGATTTCCAAATAGTACTGCTTCAAATAACGGAGTCCAGCCACTTTTATTTTTTTGATTAATATCAAATCCAGCATCTATTAAAGTTTTTAATATTTCAGGACTAGCTTTACCAGCAGCAGTATGTAAAGGTGAGCTTCCAAAATTATCAAGTAATTTATAATTAATAGAAGGTAGTTGTAAAAGATATTGTAAAGCTAGTTTGTTGTTATATAAAGCGGCCAAATGTAGAGGTGTTCGTCCTTTATTGTCTTTAATATTAGGATCTAAGCCGAATCTAATAAGATCCTCAACTTCTTTGTAATCAAGAGTGAATAGAGCTTTATGCCAAGGAGTATTTAAAATAGGACCAGATGTGACAATTTTTTCTGAAAAACGTGTATAGGTATTGAAAATATTTGGAGGGTTTATACCTTTTAATTGCTGATTAGTTGTTATGTTATATGTTTTAAATACAATAGGTTCTTTTTTTTGAGCATTAACTAATAATTGAAGCATTTGAGGAAAACCTTTTATATTAGCAATCCATAAAGCACTATGACCAAAATTATCATTTTTTCTTATTTGAGCCTTATATTTTACAAGAACATCTGCTACAAGTAAATTGTTTAATTGAGCAGCAATATGAAGCGCCGTTCTCCCTGCGTTATTAGTAGCATTGATATCGATTTTTTGTTCAAGAAGATATTCTATAATTTCTCTGTTTGGTCGAGTTGCTGAGATATGTAAAAGAGTATTACCATCGCCACGAGTTTTGAATAATACACTGGGGTCTTGAGATATAAAAGTCTTTAATTCTTTTAAATCACTTTTAAGAATGGCTAGACATAGCGTTGGAGAAATAGTTTCTATAGAAGGTATAGTAATATAAGATGTATTGGAAATAAAAACAGTATTTGTTGAGTAATTGGTAATTTGTACAATATTGGTGGATGTGAAATCTTCATAGTATTCATCATCATCTATGGATTCATATTCGCCTGCTAACTCTTCAACTATACCATCTTCGTCATATGTAGTATCTTGCGTAAAGGAATGTTTTGGTGTAAAAATAAAGAAAAGTATAAATATAATTTTTAACATAATATCCCCATTAAATATTGCGAATCTTATATTAAGTATATAATTTTTTATAAAAATAATCAAAAAAAAGACAAGAGACAAATTATAAGCCCTTATCTTTTTTTGATTGTTTCTATGTATTAAATTTATTTACGCATATTTTTGAGTGCTGTAGCAAGAGTTACTTTTTTACTGGCAGTGAATTTTAATGTTTCCAGTAAATGGTGTATAGTTTTTTCACGAATAACTTCGTTTTTGATAGATGCTTTTTCTTCAGATGTAATATTCTTTTTAAAATCATTTATAGGTATTTTTTTTACTTGAGCATATCTGTGAAAATGATATTCTAATTCATTTTCATCTAAAGATATATTTTCTTTTTGAGATATATTTTCTAACCAAATAATAAAAGATAGCCCTTCAATAGAATCAATAGGTAGTTTTGAGAATTTTTCTAGTATATTTTTATTTTTGGCTATATCAGTGAGAGAAATATCTTCTGATATCACTTCTTTTTCAGCTACTTTAATAGTAAGATCTCGAAGATTATTTAACCATAAACTTTTTGGTAATTCAGCTTGAATTTGAGAACAAATTATATTAGAAAGCACTTCTGTTTTTTGAGAATTATTGTATTGGGTAACTAAATTCTCAAATTGTTTTTGAGATTGTTCTGAATATTCTTTTTTAGTTTTAAAAGGAGATTTTTCAGCAATTTCTTCATCTGTAACATTTTTCCAATCTTTAGCTCTTAAAATATCAATAATTTTAACTTGAATTGGATCTGAAACTTTCCCTATAAACTCAAGTAAATAACCAGAAAGATCATCAAAAGCAATAGAAATAGTATCATTTGTTTTTTTATTAACAAGAAGTTCTAATTTACTAGTATCGAAAGAAGATTCTTTTTTATCGCCAATATAATCTTTGTTTAAAATTTCTACTTTTACAATATCAAACTCTTGAATCGTACCAGAAGTTGATTCTAAAAGTTGAATTTGACGACACATAGTATCTTCTATAAATTTTTGATCCATCTCACAAGCTTCATAGTTGAATTCTAATGTTGAAAGATCAGGTTCTTTGGTGATTTTAGGATAAATTTCATATACAAAAGAGAAGAAAAATTCTTTATCTCTGGATAGTCCGTTCATTGGATTAAAACGAGGTTGACCATACAAAGGTGTTTTTTGATTTTCGATATATGTAAATGATTCTTGTGTAAGAATATCTGATACAATACTCAGTAATTCAGGTGGATTTGCTTTTGAAATCATATCTATAGGAACTTTTCCTTTTCGATAACCTGGAAGGATAAAGTTTTTTTGTAGAATAGAGATAGCTTTATCAAATGCCGTATTTGTTTCCTCTACAGAACAAGCTACAAACAACTGTCTGAGTGCGTCGGGATATGTTTTTAAATGAAAAGTCATTAAATACTCCTTTAATATCTATTATATATCTTCTGATAAGATTTTATTTTTTATGGTTTGATCTGAATCATAAGTTTTAAATTCTAATATAAATATAGTATTAGAATTTGAAGAGCTAATTTTTTCTAATCCTATATACAAAGATGGTGTGATTATTTTTTTATTAGTAATAGATTGTATATAAGTATTTATTTGTATATCACTGTTAAGAGCTTGTATTTGCTTTGTTTCGGCTTCTTTATACTTAGTTTTTAATAAAACTTGTAAATAACGGTAAAATATAGTGTCGTTAGTAATATTTTGCCATATATAAGAAAGTTTAGAAAGTCGATTTTTTCTAAAATGAAAAATCAAATTTACTGGCTCATTAAACAGGATTCCTTGATAAACAAGTTGATTGGCATTTGTACGCAAAGGAAGTAAGGTATATTCTTTTTGTTTATATTCGTTATTTAGTACAAAAGATATTTTTTCTCCGAAGGTATAGCCTCGTACATCTATATCGTTGGTAGTTATTTTGGAATAAATAGTAGTAGAAAAAAGTGAAATAATCACTAGTAATGTATACTTAAAATAATTCATAATAGATAGTATGAATTATTTTAATACGCTTTGTCAAGATATTTTTTTATTAAACAAATACAATATATTGATTTTCATATGAATATATTGTATAATTTTCTTTAATATATTATTATATCTATTATAGAATGTATTAAAATTATATAGTTTATATAAAACAATCTTATTGAAGGTGTGCAAATGAATAGCTTATTTTCAGATTCTTTATTTTCTAATCAACAGAATAAAAAAGTTGATGTTGAACCTATAAGTGATAACAAAAATATAGAATTACCCGATGAGGGTTCTTTTACAGATTTATTGAATTCTGTAGATATGTCTGAAGATAACTTTTCACCAGAAGAAGAATCACCTTTTGATCAAGCTATGTCAGACCAAAATTTTGTACCCTATAATAACAATCAGGATACAAGTTCTTATAAATTAGATCCTAATTTTTTAGATGGAATGAATCCTGAGCAAAAAGAAGCTGTCTTATACGATGAGGGTTCTTTATTAGTGCTTGCTGGTGCTGGGTCAGGAAAAACAAGAGTAATAACTCATCGTTTTGCGCATCTTGTGCAAAAATATGATCTGAGAATTTACAATATATTATGTGTTACTTTTACTAATAAAGCTGCTGGAGAAATGAAAGAAAGAATAGGGCATTTACTAGGTGTTAATACTAGAACAGCTTGGGTTCGTACTTTTCACTCTATGTGTGCGATGATACTCAGAGAACATGCTCAAAAAATAGGGTTTTCTCAAGATTTTACTATCTATGATTCTAGTGATACTAAAAATACTATTAAAAAAATTATGGAACGTTTAAAAATAGATCCAAAAGAGCATCCTGACAAAATGATAGCTAGAGTTATTTCTTTAGCAAAAGAAGAATTAATATCTCCACAAGAATTAGAAAAATCATCTCATGGAGAATTTAATCATCTGTGTGCTGAAATATACAAAGAATATCAACAGACTCTGAAACAAAATCAGGCAATGGATTTTGGAGATTTAATTACGAATACTATAATCTTATTAGAGCAATGTCCTGATGTTCGTGAACGCTATCAAAGACAATGGCGTTATATCATGGCAGATGAGTTTCAAGATACCAATAAACCCCAATATTATTTATTGAGTTTACTTAGTAGGAATCGAGCTAATGTATGTGTAGTTGGTGATGATGATCAATCAATTTATGCTTGGCGTGGTGCTAAAGTAGCAAATATTAGACAATTTCATGAGGAATTTAAAGCTCATATTGTAAGATTAGAGCGTAATTATCGTTCCTACGGTAATATTCTTTTAGCAGCCAATTCTATTGTGAAATCTATTAAGGGTCGTATGCCTAAAACTTTAAAAGCAGAAAGAGCCGATGGGGATAAGATTGTTTTTAATTGCTTAGGTGATGATAGAATACAATCTGCTTATGTATATGAAGAAATACGAAAACAAGTTGAACAAGGCAAATCTTATAAAGACTTTGCTATACTTTATAGGACAAATGCTCAATCTCGTGTATTGGAAGAAGTAATGACAAGACATAGTATTCCGCATAGAATATATGGAGGACAACGATTTTTTGATAGAGCTGAAATCAAAGATATTTTATCTTATTTGAGAATTATGGTTAATCCTTATGATGTTGAAGCATTCGAACGAGCTGTAAATGTTCCCAAAAGAAAAGTTGGTACTGTAGGTAAACAAAAAATAAGATCTTATGTAGAAAATAATAATATTTCTTATCCTATAGCTTGTTTAAATGCAGAAACTATAGAAGGTCTCACAAAACACGCATCTCAAAATCTTGTAGAATTAGGTAAAATAATTACTGAATTAAAAGACTCTATAGAAAAATTACCTCCAACACAAATTATCAAAATATTAGTAGAATCTATTCGTTATTTTGAAGATTATTTGATACCAGAATATGGGACTCATGAAGCAGAAGATAGATTTGATAATATTCAAGAACTTGTTAATGCTGTTAAGGTTTTTGAACAAGCTAATCCACAAGCATCTATTGCAGATTTTTTAAGAGAAGCTAGTTTATTATCTTCTATTAATGAAGAAGATGTAGATGAAAATAATACAGTCACATTGATGACAATACATAGTTCTAAAGGATTAGAATTTCCTATTGTTTTTGTTATTGGATTAGCCGAAGGTGTATTACCATTAACTAGTGCAACTACACAAGAAGCAGAAGATGAAGAAAAAAGATTGTTATATGTTGCTATTACTAGAGCTATGAATAAATTATATCTTACTTACGAAGAAAGATCTTTACGCTATGGAGAATTTGTTCATAATGAAAAATCACATTTTTTAGACTCTATTCCTACAGAAATTTTAAATGTTGTTACAGAGAAATCTAGCAGTAATAAAAAAGATACGTACAAAAAAAGTAATGAATCTTATAAAAATCATTACACTCAAGCTAAATCAGGAACTTCTAATTATAGTAAATATACTTCAAAAACATCAACTGTGTCATCAACTAATAGTAGAATCAAAACATCAACGGTACAGGATGTTTTGGGTGTCGATAGTACTAGTATTAAAACGGTAGCAATTACCTCTGTAAGTGAATTAAATATTGGACAAGGAGTAATACACTCTGTATTTGGTAAAGGGATTGTTGAATATAGTTCTAGTGCTATGGTGAGGATTGCTTTTGATAGATTTGGAACCCAAGTATTAATGGGAAGTACTGTATTAAATTTAAAAAAGATAGAGGAATAAATAATGCCTATTAAAAAATTTTTATTAGGATCAGCTTTTTACTCAATAGGTAATATGGTTGGTGCAGGTTTGAATATGATGTTTCAATTTATTTTGATAATATTTTTGACAACTAATGATTATGGGATTATACAACCGTTATTACAGTTTGTAGGATTATTAATACTTCCAATGTCTGCTTATCAATTTGCACTGACAAAACATTATGCTAATATGACAGCTGCAGAATTAGAGCAAGAGTCTTTATACACAGCTTCTAATATTAATAAACTTTCTGTTATTTCCACAGTGATTTGGTTATTAATAATTCCTATATTTAAAAAAGTATTTCATATCAATGATACTTTAATTTTTGTATTATTATTCTTTTCTTTGTTAATGAATATGTTACAAATTCCATATGTTTGTCGTTTACAAGCAGAAAAAAAATTCTTTAAAGCTGGTCTTGCTCAAATTATTCAAGGTTGTACGAGAATATCATTTGGAGTAATTTGTGTATGGTTGTATCCTACTATTTGGGGTGCTATGTATGGAATACTAATTAGTAATGTTGCCTTTATTTTTGGTAATATTTTTGAATATAAAAAAGAAGTATTCAAATCTATAGATCGTAATTTTATTCCTAAAAATTTCTCTTTAAGGTTATTATTCGTATCACTAGGTTCTGTTGGATTATTTTCTTTATTAATTTATTCTGACACAGTATTAGTTAGAATACTACGCCCAGAAGATTCAGCACTTTTTTCTAGTGCAAATTTACTAGGAAAGGGGATGATTTTTTTAACAACAGGAATTTCTTTTGTAGTCTTACCTTTAATGGCTAGTTCTTTAAAAGAATCAAAGAAGTCTTTATGGATAGGATTTGGTTGTTTACTCATTCTTGTTTTATCTTATGTAGTTTTTTTCTTTGTATCAGCCCCATTTTTAGCTCAGATACTATTCAAAAATGAACCACAAATATTTACATATTTTCAAACATTTATGCCTTACTATAATCTTATGTTTATTCCTTATCCACTTATATATTATTTTCTAAATTATTACTTAGTACAAGAAAATCCTTTTTACCCTTATTTATTAGTAATAGGTGTCGCAGGCTTATATAGTGGAATAGCTTATAAACATGAGACAATTTATGAAATTACAAATATTATAGGTTTGGTTGGTTATACTTTATTAAGTATTGTTATTTTACACGCATTGATTTCAAAGGACAAAGGAATTATTCATAAAGAGCAGATCGATGAAAGTTCTATTGAAAATTTAATTTAATACTAAACTGATGTTAAAATAGAATCAATAACTTTATCAGCTTCTTCTTTTGAGTAAGTTTCTTCTATAATGGTAGAAGTGTACTCTAATAAATAATCAATAGATGCGGACTCAAAAAATATTTTTAAATCTTCTAATACCGAAGTGTACAGTGCTATTTGATGAAGATTTTTAAAAGATTTTTTTAAAGTAGGCGATTTTATTTCACTATCAATTAAAATATCTACAATAACTTTACTATAAAAATTATTCCAAAGTTGTTTTCTCAAAATACATGACATAAAAAGTATCCTCTTAGTAAATTATATTATAAATCTACTAAGAGGATACTTTTTCGTCAAATAAAAATACAATTAAAATCCTATTTCTTGCATTTTATGTTTTGTTTTAGTATAACCATCTAATACTAATTGATCTTTAATCTGTAATATGTTGGTTATACTTGGATAATAAGTTTCTTTAAATTCAATAGTAATATCAGGATTGTATTTTTCATATTCTAATAAAGTAATATAAGATTGCATCAAATAAAATGATCTTAAAATATTATCTGAAAAAGGTACAAATTTGTGTATGATATTTTCTGAAAATGAGGAATTAAGATTGATTGCGTTATCAGAATTAATATTACTATAATCAATTAAATTAGAAGCGAGTGTTGGTCCACTAAATTTAGACTGTAACAATGCTAAAGGTACAGAACCCAGTACTCCACCGTCTACTAATAATTTAGATTCTTTATTATCTTCAGGAGTGAAAATACCAGGAATAGAGCAACTAGTTTTTATTGCTTTACCTAGATCTCCAGAATCAAAAATCACCTCTTTAAAATATCTCAAATCTACAGCCCTACAAGAAAAGGGTATTTTTAAATTTTCTATGAGTGTAAAATTAGCTAATTGATTTATTTCTAAAATCATATGTTTTCCACTAAAAAGACCCTGTTTATTAAAAAATGTTGGTGATGCCATATTTAATAAATTTTTAAATTGAGATTGTTTATTTAAAATATCTAATATTTGAGAAGAATTATAACCAACAGCATATAAACCACCAATAAGTGATCCAATACTAATCCCTGCGATATAAGATATTTTGATATCAAGTTCTTCTAAAGCATGTAAGACTCCAATATGAAAAAATCCACGAACGGATCCACCTCCAAGAGCTAACCCAAGACCATGTTTCTGTATTTTTTTTTTCAATAAGATGTTTTTTAACATAATTATAAACCACTTGATAAATCAAAAGATAAATCTAAGTCTTCAGATAAATTTTCATTTAAAATATAAGGATCATTCACATCCACAGAAGTAGATACATCTGTATTCTCTTGTACTTCCATATTTATTGATTCTCCTGTAACAATATATTCATTTTGTTGAGATAATTGAGCTTGCATTAGTGCTATATTTTCAGGATTCCCATAACTTTGAGGCACTGTTCCTGGTAAGAAAAATTCTGTATAACCATCTTTATCAGATGCTGTTGTTAACAATCCTGTAAAAGGAGAAATAAAAGCTGTTCTTAGTAAACCTTTGTTTGTTTTTATAGGTAAATCTCCAAATTTTTCTAAATCTCCAATTTTATTCATATATTGAAACCATGGAGGAGCCGATACAAGAGAGCTAGATCTACCTCGTCCAAGAGATTTTGATGATGAATCTAATCCAACCCAAATAACAGTAGTTATTTTTTCTGTAAATCCTGCAAACCATGCATCAGTCCAGTTAGCGGATGTTCCTGATTTAGCTCCTGTCATAGCATTATATTTATAACTGGCACGATTAGCAGCTCCAGTTCCTGTCCCTCTTCTTACAACATCATTGAGTAAACTCTGCATAATAAGAGCTGTTTCTTTTGAAATAACCTGTTCTTGATCTTTTGCAAGATGTGCAACTTGAAAATCATCTAACAATTTACCGTATCTATCGTATACTTTTAGAATACTAATAGGTTCTACGGCTTTTCCATTATTAATGAATACACTGTAAGCTTGGGCTAATTCAAGAGGACTAATAGTTCCAGTTCCCAAAGCTGTTGCCATTTCATTTGCAACACGTTTTTTTAATTGAGGTGTATTAGGAGTATTGAAAAAAAGACTTAATCGATCTAAAATACGCGCGTATCCGATTTGTTTCAGCATTCGTTCCCAAATTTTTATAGTAACTATGTTAACACTCAGTCGTAATGATTTACGAACTGTCATCGGTCCTAAATATGAACCATTATAATTACGAGGAGTCCATGCACCACCATTTGGTAATTGATAAGAAATAATTTCGTCTACAAAAATTTCAGAAGGAGTAATAATTTTATTATCAAGAGCGATAGCATATAAAATAGCCTTAAAAGTTGATCCCATCTGTCGTTGAGCTTGAGTTGCTCTATTGAATTGATTTGCTACATTAAATTCTTTTCCGCCAATCATAGCCTGTATATAACCATTAGTTGGATTTATAGAAATTAAAGCTCCTTCAATATTATCTGTTTTTCTATTAATAAGTTTATCTACTTGATATAATTTTTCAATTTCTTTATGAGCACTATCTATACCCAAAATAGAAGTTGTAAGTGATAAAAGATCTTGATCTGCGATAATATTTTCTCGCACAATTTTTTTAATACGAGAATCACTAAAAGTAAAACTATCTATACCCAATGTTAATCCTACAAGATCAAGAATATCAACATATCCATTTTGTAGTTTATTAGAATTACGATTGAAATGACTAGAGTAGAGGCTTTGTTCATTTGATAAAGCTAATTCAAGCTCTTCATTAGCAATTTTTTGAAAATCAAGATTTAAGCTTGTATGTATTTCTAATCCACCTGTATAAAGTAGCTCTTCTCCATATTTATTTAAGGCTTGTTGTCTTACATATTCAGAAAAGAAAGGAGCGATATCAATATTTTCACCGCGAATATTTTTTGTTACAGCAATAAAAGTTTCTTCATAATTTTGCCAAAATTCTGAAAAAGTTTGCTGTGCCAATTCTTTGGATATATAACCTTTTTGAGACATGGAATCTAATACTACTTTATGTCTAGCTTGAGCTCTTTTATAATTGATAATAGGAGAATAGCGGGAAGGTGCTTGAGGTAATCCTGCTAAAAAACTAGCTTCTCCAAGTGTCAAATCTTTTGCAGCTTTATGAAAATAAAAATCAGCAGCAGATTGTATTCCATGTTGTCCATGCCCAAAATAAATAAGATTAAAATATAACTCTAAAATTTCTTCTTTAGAATATTTTTTTTCTAATTGAAAAGTATACCACAATTCAATTAATTTGCGTTGAACAGATTTTGCACTATCAGTAAACATTTGTTTTGCTAATTGTTGTGTAATACCTGAACCACCTCTAATACCTCGTCCACGGAGAGGATCTAGAATAACACCCTGTAGCATAGCTAGAAAATTTATACCATTATGGTCATAAAAAGTACTATCTTCTGTTGCTATAATAGCTCTAATAAGATTTTGAGGAAGATCATTAAAAGAGACTAGGTTTCTTTTTTCTTTGTAGAATTCAGCAATCAATCTACCTTTGATATCAAAGACTTTAGACGGAACAGCATAGTGAGCATACTCATCAGATTGTTCGAGATCTGTTAAATCATTAAAAGAAATAAAAAGTTTTGTCAATGCAATACCTGAACCAAGAGCAATAAAACCTAAGATGATAAATAGTTTGATTTGCCAAAATTTTAATGACATATAGACACTCCATGCTATTTCAAGGATAAAGATTT
This sequence comes from Spirochaetota bacterium, assembly GCA_030154445.1. Classification (NCBI taxonomy): domain Bacteria; kingdom Pseudomonadati; phylum Spirochaetota; species Spirochaetota bacterium. Next base: position 76,367 of record JAGUQW010000012.1, read on the forward strand.
TTTTATATTTTAACATTTATTTTCTAATAAATCAAATATATTGAAAATTAGTTTTTTATTTATATTTGATTTATTAGAAAATACTGTGTATACTCAATGTATATATAATAGGAGTTAATGAAATGAATGTTTTTAATAAAAGTTTACTAATTACTATATTTGTATTTGTAGCTCAAAATTCTTTTACACAAGAGATTGACAAAGCTAAGTCTGGAATACAAAATTATATGGATGCTTGGCTCAACTCTAGTACAGATGAAAACTGGTTAATAGATATAAATGGAGTCAAATTTCCTTCTAAAGGTATAGAAGTTGGTTTCAAAGTATTGGAAGAAAATCTTCAAAAAAGTGATATATCTAATAATGAAAAAAAACAAATAAAAGAAAGATTTATTCAAACATATCTTGATCAAAGTGCTATTTTAGCCTCTTCATACAAAGAATTAATTGAAAGTCCAAGTCTGGATATTTTATTACAAGAATTTTTGAGACAAGCTGCTACTCAATTTTGGTTAGAAAAACAAATGCTAAAAGATCCTGAATCTATAGTTCCTACACAAGAAGAAATCAATCAATATTATTCAGAAAATTCTGATCGATTATTGAGACTTGGATTATCTGCTTCTCAAATAAAATCGTACACAGAGCAAGAATTAAGACAAACAAAACTTCAAAATTGGACCTACAGTCAGTTAGTAAATTTCAAAACGAATAATCCTATAATAATTAATCCTAAAATAAAGAAAAAAATTGGAATCAAATAAAAATTCATACATCACAGAAAAACAGAAAGATATTTATATATCTTTCTGTTTTTTATGATTTGTTAAGGCTTTGTTTGCTACAGAATACGAAAATCCTCTTCGTCCTAAAAAAGCAATGATTTTATGATCCTCAGGCAAAGTTGATCTATATTTTTGTTCTATTAAATTTAAAGCTTCATCTTCTGGAGAATATTCTTCTTGAAGTAAGTATTGTTGCACAGAATCTTGTATGAGTAAAGAATCAAATCCGAGTTTATGTAATTCAAAATTAACTCTAGATAGTCCTAATTTTTTTATTTCAAAAAATTCTCTTACAAAAAATTCAATAAATTTTTCATCATTGATCAATCCCAAATCTTCCAATTCATTTATGATTAGTTTAGTATCTTCAGCCAAAGTATTTAATTTTTGTAGTTTATTGAGAACTTCTTTTCTAGATCGCATTCGATAGTTAATAAAATAAAGCACTTTATTTTTTAATTGATCTATAGTATAAATTTTATCTTTATTGTTATATTTATATTTTTTATAAGCCATTATATATTAAAAGTTATTTTCATTTGTGAGTGGTCTTTCTATTAACATTTTTTTCCAATCATCTAATGATAAATCACTATATAATATAGCATATACAGAGTCAATAATAGGAACTGATATATTATTTTCTTTAGCATATTGATGAATTTGTTTTACTGCTCGAACACCTTCTGGTATTTGGGTCATGGAAGATTCTATTTCATCAACTTTTTTACCTAATACTATTTGTTGTCCCACATAACGATTGCGAGAGTGAGGAGAATAGCAAGTTACTATCAAATCGCCAATTCCTGTTAATCCTGAAAATGTAGCACTTTTTCCACCTATAGCGACTCCAAAGCGAGTCATTTCGGTAATACCTCTAGTGACAAGAGCTGCAAGTGTATTATCTCCTAATTTTGCAGAGACCACAATACCAGCAGCGATGGCAATAATGTTTTTAATGGCAGCTCCTATTTCTACACCTATAGGATCATCATTAGTATAAATTCTTGTCCAAGAGGTTGTAAAACATTGTTGAACAATTTTATTTATATTTTGATCTTTAGAAGAGGCTACAAGACAAGTAAACATTTTTTTACTAGTTTCTTCCGCATGTGATGGTCCACTAAGAGCAACAACCCCTTTTTTATTAGGGATACACTCCTCTATTAAATCAGTCATCATTCGTAAAGGAGATAATTCTAATCCTTTTGTAGCACTGACGATAATTTGTCTATCTGTAGTAAAAAAAGCAAGTTTTTCAAAAATTTCTTTACAAAATTTGCTAGGAATAACCACAACAATAATATCTTTATTTTCTACAGCAGTTTTTAGATCTGTTTCCACAGTAATATTTTCTACAGGAATACCTGGTAAGTACTTAGAATTTTCTTTGTTATTTTTAATATCTTCTAAAGTAGAAGCTGAAACATTCCACAGAGTAACATTATTTTTTTGCGAAAGAACAATTGATAATGCTGTTCCCCAACTGCCAGCACCTAAAACAACAACATTATAAGACATAAGTCCTCCATGATCATAAATTTATATAACTTACATAAATTATTATATAACTATTTTTTATTTTTAGTCAATAGATATTTGTTTATTCTATATTATATGTGTTAAAAGATTGACTTTTTTTATATAAAAATGCTATAATATTTATTAAGATTTATTTTGTTATCATTATAAAAATATAAAAGAGGTGAGTTATGCCATTACCATTAGACGAAATTTTATCTTTATCTGAAAACAAATATGAAGTTACTGTAGCTACTATCAAGTATGCACGAGCTTTATCACAAGAGCATAATGATGCCACTGAGATAACTGTAGCAGGAAATCGTACTGAAAAATTAACTCTTCTTGCAATGAGAGAAGTTTTAAGTGGAAATATAGAATATATTTTTGATGACAAAAAAGGAAAAACCTCTAAAAAGTAGAGGTTTTACTTTTTAATATGATGAAAGTACTTTCTATTATCGGAGCTACTGCTTCTGGAAAATCAGATTTAGCTATGAAAATAGCTGAAAAATTTAATGGTGAAATTGTTTCGTGTGATTCTGTACAAATATATAAATATTTTAATATTGGATCTGCAAAACCATTATCCATTGAATTACAAAAAATTCCTCATCATTTGATAGATGTTTTAGAGCCTACTAGTATTTGTAATGCAGGGTATTGGAGAGATCTAGCTATCCCTATTGTAGAAGATATTATTAGTAGAGGAAAACTACCTATTATTGTTGGTGGGACAGGATTATATTTAAAATCTTTATATGTGGGAATGTTTGAAGGGAATTCTAGAGATCAAGAATATAGAGAATTTCTACAAAACAGAGCTTTGAAAGAGAATGTTTCAATATTGTATCAAGAATTACAGCAAGTGGATCCAGAATATGCTTTAAAAATAGCATCTACTGATCAACTTAGAATTATAAGAGCTTTAGAAGCTATAAAAGTTACACAGATTAAATTCTCTAAATTACACCAACATAATATAAAACCTGCATGGAATTGGGTATTTACTATGCCAAAAATGTCCAGAGAAGATATTTACAAAAGAATAGAAAAAAGAGTTTTTGTAATGTTAGACAATGGTTTAATAGAAGAGGTTAAATATTTGATAGAATGTTTTGGAAATAAAATTCCTGCAATTAATACTATAGGTTACAGAAATGTTATGAAATATCTTGAAGGTTCTACAAATTTAGAAGAAATGAGAAATATATTAATACAAGATACTAGGCATTTTGCAAAAAGACAACAAACCTTATTTCGTTCTTTAATTAAAGATAGTGATATATTAGATCCTGATATATTATTAAGTCAAGGAATATTATAATGTCCAAAAAAACTCAATTTTCGTATAATTCAAAAAAAAAAGAATTAGAAAACATTATAGATAATATAGATTCTTCACAATCTTTTGAAGAAAAAGAAGAGTTATATATCAAAGGAATAGAAATTATTAATGAATTAGAAAAAAGTCTAATAAAACAACAAGATGTTATTTCAACAATTATAAAAGAAAAATAAATAAAGACCTTTTCATATAATATATGAAAAGGTCTTTATTTATTTAAATAATTATGATATAATATATTTTAGGATAATAAATATGACAAAAATCATCTTATTTGAAACAAATATATGGAAACATATAGAACAAGTTTGTTTAAATAAATTCATTCATGAAATTACCTTAGGCGTCTATAATAATATTAATAGAGTCAAAGCACATGGTTATCAAGTAAAAATTATATGTCCTCGCTTTCAAGATGATCTTTATTTTTGTTTACAAGCTCTCTATGAAAAGGATCTTTATCAAGAGCAGATTATTCCAAATAATACAATCATTTGGAATAGTTCTTTTATTTTTGACAAGACATTAATAGAAAATTTAACAGAAGAAACTTTTTTAATGTCAGAAGATGGAACTTGGGTAGCAATTCGCATTAAAAATATTACTACGCATATTCAAGAGTTGTTATATAGTGAAAAATCTCTTAAAAAATACTACAAATCTATACAAGTAAAAACAATTAGTATACGCTCTTACGAAGATCTTGTTGTAAATATACAGCAAGTTATGAAGTTGGATATCGATCTGTACATAAATGATAATCCTGAGTTAGAACAAATTCAAGAAAATGTCTTTATTCATCCTAGTTCTAATATTAGAGTACCAGTTGATTTTGATACAGAGAAAGGGAAAATTGTTATAGGGGCTAATACTAAAGTAACAGCTTTCACCTTAATTGAAGGTCCTGTTTTTATAGGAAAAGAATGTCTTATAACAAAAGCTTTTATAAGACCTAATACTGCTATAGGTGATTATTGTAAAATTGCAGGAGAAGTATCTTTAACAACTGTTTGTCCTTATTCCAATAAGTCTCATGATGGTTGCATAGCGTTAAGCCACATTGGTTCTTGGGTAAATTTAGGTGCGGGGACAGAATGTGCTACATTAAAATATACTTATAGTTTTCTTGATTTTGATGTTGATGGTAGAAAATTTCCAACTAAGATGGTAGGGTGTGGAACCATTTTTGGAGATTGGGTATCTACAGGTGTTGGTACAATATTATCTCCAGCAACAATTATTGGATTAGGTGCAAGTTTAAATAAACCTTATCAACAGTTGCCTAAATTTATCAAAGCTTTTTCATGGAATCAAGAACTTTGGATTAGTGATAAATGGATTGATGTTGCTCAAATAAAAATGAATAGAAAAAATTTAGACTTTTGTACTTATAGAAAAATTTTTTATAATAAATTAATGAAAAAAAATCGTAAAAATATATAAAAATTTTTATTTTATATTTACAAAATAAATGAAATATTGTACAATAAAAAATTATACCAATTTAAGGATATTCAATATGTTAAGAATACTCATTCAAATCAAACAAGGATTTGTTACATATATTTTGTGGCCTATTACGACATGTCTTATATATTGCCCAATTATTATTATTTGTTTACTTCTAAAAGATTATAAAAAGGTTGGATGGGGGATTCATCAGTGGGGAGAAAGTATTTTTAAACTATTAGGTCAATCATATGAAATTGAAGGATTAGAAAATATTGATAAGGACAAAAGATATATTCTTATTAGTAACCATGGGTCTATGTATGATATAGCTTTATGTACCTTATTGTTTAATCAACAGCCTATTTCATGGATTTTAAAAGAATCTTTATTAAAGATTCCTGTTGCTAATGTGATGTTCCTTTTAGGAGTTGGTATTCCTATATCTAGGGCTAATGCTCGGGGTTCTCAAAAAAAAATAATGGATAAGATTAAAATATTAAGAGAAAGTATAAATCCTCATATAATCATGTATCCTGAAGGTACTCGCTCAAAAGATGGTGAAATACATGCTTTTAAAAGAGGTTTTATTCAAGTAATGAAAGAATATCAGATGGATGTATTACCAGTGACATTGAGTGGGGTTTACAACTTTTTTTCTACAAAACAAATACTCACAGATCCCAGTTCTATTCTTAAGGTAACAATACATCCACCACAAAAATATCAAGATCTACATACAATGACTGATAAAGAAATTTTAGAAAAAGTACAAACAATCATAAAAAAGGATTATTACGCATAAAAGGAACTCTTCATGTTATTAAATAATTCCTTAGGACTTTGTCAATTACAACTTAAAAATTTTGAAGGACCATTAGATCTTTTAGATGAATTAATAGGTTCTGCCAAGTTAGATATTACAGAAATCGCATTAGCACAAATAACAGAACAATATTTAATTTATCTAAAAGCGATGAAAGATTTTAATATTGATTTGGCTTCAGAATTTTTTGTAGTAGCAGCAACACTTATCCATAGTAAAACTCGTAGATTACTGCCTAAAGTAATAGATGAAGATGAAGAACTTTTAGATGAACAAGAATTATTAAATCGTTTAAAAGAATATCGTTATTATCGTTTATTAGCTCGAAAAATGGAAGATAGTTTAGATAAAGGTTCTGTTTATTTTACTAGAGGAAGAACATTGTCCTTAACAGGAGTAAGAGAAAAGAAAGAAATAGATGAATTAACAATAGGTGATCTATTTAGAGTTATTATAAGGTATAGAGGTGCTTTTATTAGAAAAGCTATTCCTATTAAAAAACGCTTTGTCTCTGTAGAGCAAAAAGTAGAACGATTGTCTAAATTATTATTAACCCAATCTCAAATGAAATTTAGTGAAATAATGGTTGGTGAAAATCAAAAACCTGATAAAATAGCAACATTTTTGGGACTTGCAGATATGACTTATCATCAAAAAACATATATTGTTCAAAATCATTTGTTTGAAGATTTTCAGATAATTAGAAAAGATTCTCCATAATAGAGGTACGATGAATTCATTATTTATTAACAAAACTTATTCTCGAGAGCAATTAAAAGGTTTATTAGAATCAATATTATTTGTTACAGGAAAACCAATAGAAATAGAAAAAATATGTGCATGGTTAGATTGTTCTAAAGATTCTTTAGATCTTTTAATTATAGAATTAAATAATATGTATTTGGATAAAAACTCTGGATTTACTATTATTTCAGTAGCTAATGGATATCAATTGATGACAAATCCTTTGTATAAAGATGAATTACGAGAAATTTTTGGTTCAAAAGAAGAAAATAAACTTTCTCAGACATCAATGGAGATTTTGGCGATTATTGCCTATAAGCAACCTGTTGCTAAAGAAGATATAGACAAAATTAGAGGTGTTAATAGTTCTAGATCGTTAAATACTTTATTGGGTCATAAGTTAATTGATATTGTAGGAACAGATAGCTTATTGGATAATATTTTATATGGTACTAGTAAAAAATTTTTAGAAATTTTTAGATTAAAAAATTTAAGTGATTTACCATCACCTGAAAGTCTAGAGTTATCAGAATTATCAGATATTATGAATTCTGTTGATAATGAATTTGATGAAAATCCTGAAGAATTATTTGAAGAATAATTTTTATTTTATTTGTATATTATATAAAGAAATAAAATATATATATTTTGTTAAATCGTTCTAATATAAAGAAATAATATATATATAATAATATTTGCATTTTATTCTAAATATTGTTAGGATTAATAATAAAAATATTATAAAAGGGGGGGAGATGGAAAATTTTAGACCTCCTGTAATGGATGAATTTTCAAAGCAACAAATCAAAAAAAAATATATAATTTTTTGTGTTGTTATCTTTAGTATGGTTATATTAATTTTTGGATCTTATTTTAGTTTTAAAAAAATAAAAATTTATTTAAATTATTTATCTGTTGAGAAAAAATATCAATTACTTAGTAATTATTATAAAGCACTTTTAAATAAAGATTCTAATAGAATAGCTCAAATTGCTCCTGAATTTTCTTTAACGAATACATATAATTTTTTAACAGTATCGGGATCTTATTCTTTATATATTTATCCAGGTATTCAAACAAATAAAAATAATTTATTATTTACTCTTATAGATAATAGTGTCAATCCTAGTGTTTCTTATATAAAAGAAGTAACCTATAGAAAAGATACCGATAGTAGAGAAATTATTCAGTCTATAAAAGAAATAGGTATAGGCCATCAAATCAACTAAAATATTATTAATTTTTATTTATTTAAGAGGAGTAAATTACCATGTTTGATACGCAAGATTTATTAAGTCAAATAAACATTTATAATAAATATTCACGTTATATTGAATCAGAAAATAGAAGAGAAACATGGTATGAAATTTGTGATAGAGTTATGACTATGCATATAGAAAAATACCCACAAATGACAGATGATATTGTTAAAGCATTTTCTTTTGTATTGGATAAAAAAGTATTACCATCTATGCGTAGTTTACAATTTGCTGGTAGACCAATTGATTTAAATCCTGCTCGATTATATAATTGTTCTTATGTGGCTGTTACATCACATAAAGTATTTTCTGAAATTATGTTTTTATTACTTTCTGGAACTGGTGTTGGATTTTCTGTTCAACGACAGCATGTATCTCAATTACCTACTATTAAAAAAGCTTCTCGAAATATTCGTTATATGATTGGAGATAGTATAGAAGGTTGGGCAGAAGCAATTAATAAATTAGTTAAATCTTATTTAGGTTTATCAGAGACATATCCTCATTTTGATTATAGGGATATTAGACAAAAAGGTAGTATTCTTAAAACAAGTGGTGGTAAAGCACCTGGTGCAGAACCATTAAAAGTTTGTTTAGAAAATATAGATAAAGTTTTTGCTACCAAAAAACAAGGTTCAAAACTAACTCCATTGGAAGTTCATGATATCATTTGTTTTCTTGCAGATGCAGTTTTAGCTGGTGGTATAAGAAGATCGGCAACAATTTCTTTATTCTCAAAAGATGATATAGAAATGCTTGAATGTAAAACAGGAAATTGGTGGGAAAAAAATATCCAACGAGCAAGGGCTAATAATTCTGTAATTTTAGATCGTAAAACAACATCTAAAGAAGAATTTATGGATTTATGGACAATTGTTCAAAATAGTGGTAGTGGTGAACCTGGAATATTTTTTACTGATGATTTAGAAATGGGTACAAATCCATGTGCAGAAATATCTTTATCAAATTTTGGTTTTTGTAATTTAATTGAAGTTAATGCAGGAAGTGTCACTTCTCAATTTGATCTTAATGAAAGAGTTAAAGCAGGATCTCTTATTGGTACTTTACAAGCGGGTTATACAGATTTTCATTATTTAAGAGACGATTGGAAGCGTCAAGCTGAAAAAGATGCTCAAATCGGGGTATCGTTAACAGGTATTGCTGATGGCTCTGTTTTAAATTATAATTTACAAGATGCTGCGAATACTGTATTACAAGAAAATACTCGTGTGGCAGATATTCTTAATATTAATCATTCTGTTCGATCAACTACAGTAAAACCAAGTGGTAATTCATCTGTTGTACTGAAGACAAGTTCGGGTGTTCATGCTAGACATGCTCCTTACTATTGGAGAAGAATGAGAATAGGGAAATTTGAAACTATTTATGATTACCTTTCTATCAGAGCTCCATATTTATTAGAAGATGATGTAATGAATCCATCTGAAGCTATTATTAAAGTAGCTATTAATTCACCATCTAATGCTATTTTTAGAGATGAAAGTTCCTTAGATTTTTTAGAGCGTGTAAAATACTTACATAACTCTTGGATCAAACCTGGTCATAGAGAAGGTACAAATACTAATAATGTATCTGCAACTTGTTCTATTAATGATGAGGATTGGGGAATAGTTGGAGAATGGATGTGGAATAATCGTAACAGTTATAATGGTATTTCTATGCTTCCTTATAATGGAGGATCTTATCCTCAACTACCATTTGAAAATTGTACAGAAAAAGATTATAATGAATTTGTAGAACAAGTAAAAATTGCTTATTCTCAAGGTAGTATAATAAATCTAGATGAAATACAAGAATTTCAAGACAACACAGATCTAAAAGGTGAAGTAGCTTGTGCTGGTGGAGCTTGTGAATTATTTTAATAAAAATTATCCTTTCTATTAAAAATGTTTCTATTTATAATAGAAACATTTTTTTATTCAATTTTGTGCTTCAAAAAATTTAGTTTCTATTGTATTAACCGATAATTTAATATAATAAAGATATAATAATATTAATGGAGATATAATAAATGATTAAAAATAAATTATTAATTTTATTGGTAATATTTATAGCAACTGTAATTCCAACACATTCTGTTATACTTAAACTAACACCTTTTAGATTAAATCAGTATGTATATTATGAAATCTTATATAAAATAAGAGGTATTGCAACTACAGAATTTAAAAATATTAAAATAATTGAAGAAAATTCTAGTAAACTTGTATTTGAATTTAATGATCAAAGATATACTGCAAATAATCTTGTTCAAGGTTCTATCTATGTTGAAATGCCAGAAGGATTTAAGGATAGATATTTAATACGATCTTCTGTTCCTTCAATTATATTATCACAATACGATCATAATAATTAAAATAGATATAAAAAAAAGAGGTCTTAGACCTCTTTTTTTTATATCTATTTTAATGTCTCTATTTTTACTAATTCTTGGGATAATACAACTTTATCAGTAATAGTTATTTTAGCAGGAGCAATAGAAGGTGCATCAAACATAATATCAAGCATTAATTCTTCTAATATTGCTCTCAAACCTCTAGCACCACTTTCTCTTTTTTTTGCTTTTTTTACTATTTCTTTTAATGCACTATTTGTAAATACTAATTCAATGTTATCGTAAGATAATAATTTAGTATATTGTTTAATAATAGAATTTTTTGGTTCTACTAATATTTTTAATAAGGCTTCTTCATCTAATTCTTTTAGTATAGTGATTACAGGGACACGGCCTATGAATTCAGGAATAAGTCCAAATTTGATGATATCATGAGGTTCTAATAAAGATAATAATTGATCATTATCTTTATTAGAATTTTCAATATTTTTAAAACCTATAGAATTTTTACCTGTGCGTTGTTTGATGATATCTTCAATACCAACAAATGCTCCACCTAAAATAAAAAGAATATTTGTTGTATCTATCATGATTTTTGATTGATTGGGGTGTTTTCTTCCACCTTGTGGAGGTACTCCAACAACTGTACCTTCAATCATTTTTAAAAGTGCTTGTTGTACACCCTCTCCAGAAACATCTCTAGTGATAGAAATATTTTCACCTTTTCGAGCAATTTTATCAATTTCATCAATATATATAATTCCATACTGAGCTTTTTCAACAATAGGATCCCAATTATGGATATCATCTATATTATGACCTGCTGTATTTTGTAAAAGACGCAATAATACATTTTCTACATCATCACCAACATATCCAGCCTCTGTTAAGGTTGTTGCATCAGCTATTGCAAAAGGTACATCTAATAATTTTGCAATAGTTTTTGCAAATAATGTTTTACCAGATCCAGTAGGACCAATAAGAAGAACATTGCTTTTATCAATTTCTATATTATCTTGTGAAAGATCTAAACTAAATATTCTTTTATAATGATTATATACAGAAACAGATAGAACTTTTTTAGTATGATCTTGCCCAATGATATATTGATCTAAAAGATGTTTAATTTGATTTGGTTTAGGTAAAGATTCAAATTGTTCTTTAATATTAAAAGTTTTATCTTGTGCAAATTCATTAGCACGAGATAAACAGTTTTGACAGATGTAAGTATTTGTAGTAGAATCTTTATATAGTAATGTTTCATCACTATGTAATCCGCACACATTACAAGAAATATTAATATCGTTTGTTTTTTTAGCCATAATTTTCTCTTTATTTTGATGTTGATTCAATAATAGTATCGATTAATCCATATTGACACGCCTCATGAGCGGACATAAAATTATCTCTATCCATATCTTTTTCTAATGTTTTAATTGATTTTCCAGTATTTTTAGCCATAATAATATTTAACATTGAACGCATACGTAATATTTCTTGAGCTTGTATCTCGATATCAGAAGCCATTCCTTGAGCTCCACCGCTAGGTTGATGAATCATAATACGAGAATTTGGTAAAGATTTTCTTTTTCCAGGTGCTCCAGAAGATAGAATAAATGCTCCCATAGATGCAGCTTGTCCTATACAAATTGTAACAACATCGGGTTTAATAAATTGCATAGTATCATAAATAGCCATTCCAGAAGTAATAACGCCACCAGGTGAATTAATATATAATTCAATATCTTTTTCAGGATCTTCTGCAGCTAAAAATAAGAGTTGAGATACAATTAAATTTGACATTTGATCTTCGAAAGCTCCATTCAGCATAATAATACGCTCTTTAAGTAATCTAGAATATATATCATAAGAGCGTTCACCCCTGCCTGTTTGTTCAATAACCATAGGTACTAGCATATTTTTGGATTCTAAAAATTGAGACATATTTCCTCCATTATATTGTATATGTAATCTTTTAATTCTTGATATTTTATATGATTCATGATAAAATTATATAGTAATTGTTATTTACTAGGAGTTATAATATGAAAACAGCATTTATTATAATGTTTATATTCTTAGGACAAGCATATAATATTGAATTGGCTATTACTCCTATAGAACAAGCTACGGGATTAATGTATAGAAAAGAATGGACTGAAAAATCTCAAGGAATGCTATTTATTAATAAAACTCCAAGACAAGTTTCTTTTTGGATGAAAAATACTTATTTACCATTAACAATGTATTATTTAGATAAAAATTTTAATATTTTAGAAATTAATCACCCTATACCTTTAGATGAAAATGGAATTATATCAAAATCTGATCAAGTACAATATATTTTTGAGTTAAATCCAAAATTAGAAATTCAAGTGACAAAAAATTGGAAAGAATTTTCTAAATTGTTAAAACAGCAATTAAAAGAAAAAGAAATTTCTAAAATTAAAAATTAATTAGAAAGTAATCTCTCACAAGTTTCTTTTTTCCTTTTAAGTTCAGGTAAGAGTTCAGTATTATTAATAATCCTATAAATATTTTCTAGAAAAGATATTGTTTGCATACTTTTTTTTAATATATCTTTATCATTAGAAATAGCATAAGCGTCCATATAAACTGTACTAGCTTTAGTTACCATTTGTAAAACACAATCAAAAAGATCTTTGGTTATTCTGTAATTTGGATTTTTTAAATCTTTTAATACAATTAAAACTTTTTGAAAGTCTATATTATTAATAGAAAATCCACAAATATCTCCATAAATAATAGATATTGTAGCTATATATTTAGATGTTGAACCATATAAATTTTTTAGATTATAGCAAGATTTTTCAAGAGCTGAAATTAAATTAAAAATACGATAATTTGTTAATTCTTGTAAGTCTTTTAAATAAGATGCGGGTTTAGACAATTCTGGTGCAAGATTAACAATAAAATGTTCTTTTAATAAAAAAGTAATTTCATTAAATAATCTACGAATTTTATCAAGGATAATTTCATTATTTTTTTTAAAAAGAGATTCATAATAAGTATTATTTTGATATAATTTATCTATAATTTTTATTTTATAAGTAATTATTACAATAGTAATATAACGATTAGTATTTGCATCTTGTAATAATTGTTGAGTAAAATTTATAATATCTATTTCAATATTTTTAAGTTCATGTTGTTGATTGAGTGAAAATTGTTCATATTCAAGCTTTTTATTATTTAACATGATCACCTTCTTAGGTATAAGAATATACATTTATTTATCGGAATAATAATTAAAAAATGAATTTATTATAAGTAATTATAGAGGAAATAATGTTAAACAGAAATGAACGATTTCTTAAAAAAGCAATAAAGACACTTCCAAAATTACAAAAAGATGCTTTAATTGGATTGAGTAAAGAGTTAATACATGAAAAATATTCATTACTTAATATTATTGAATTAAATCCAACAGCAATTTGTTTATACCTAGATAAACAAATTGTTTTTAAAAGTTATTTGTTTAATGAATTGACATCTGAAATTCCAAATCTAATTTTTTTATTAGATAAGATAGGGGTTCAATATATTCAAGATTGTTATAAAAAAGATAGGATTTTTAATATTGTAAAAAAAGAAATAGATCATTCAACTATTATTTATATTACTGAATTAACTACATTTTTTACTGAAAATATGACAACAAAAACAAAAGATAGTTTATTAGCATTAGAAAATTTAGCTGCTGGTATTTCTCATGAAATTAAAAATCCTCTTTCAGCTATTGATCTTCATACGCAGCTATTAAATTATAAAATTGATAATAATAAACTTACAGTTCCTCTTGAAATTATAACATATTTAAATATTGTAAAAAAAGAGTCTGATAGATTGTTAAAAGTATTAGATAATTTTTTGAATATAACAAGAAAATCTCAACCGATATTAGAATTCACAGAAGTATCTCATGTAATCGATACAATTGCTAATTTATTAGAACCTGAACTTTCTTTACATAATATTATATTATCTTTTCAAATAGATACAATTCCTAAAATTTTTACTTCACCATATATATTACAACAAGTTATTTTAGATTTAATAAGAAATTCTATAGAATCATTAGAAAATATAAAATATAAACAAATAGAAATATCTATAAAAGAATCTAATACAAAAACTCATATTATCATTTCTATAGATGATTCTGGTATAGGATTATCTATAGAATTAAAATATAAAATTTTTGATCCATATTTTACAACTAAAAAAAATGGAACAGGATTAGGTTTAACTTTAGTAAAAAAAATGTTAGAAGAATTGAATGGAGAAATTTATATAGGGCAGAGTTCGTTAGGTGGTGCTAAGTTTGATTTATATCTTCCAATATCAAAAGAATTTAAAAAATTATTATCATAAATAAAAAAGCATTTATATATTATAAATGCTTTTTTATTTCTATATAAATATTTTTTTTAAATTCTTGTAAAGAATATTTTGATGATCTACAGCCTGCAGCTCTAATATGACCACCACCATCAAAAACTTGAGCAATTTCAGCGACATTAATTTGATCTTTACTTCTTAATGATACAGAAATTATATTATCTTCTTTTTCTTTAAGAATAGCACATACTCTGATAGATTTTGTAGAAAGCATAATAGGAAAAAGAATATGAGTATCATCAAAACCATCTTTAGCCATTGAAATATCATGATAAGAAAAAGACATAATAGCTATAGTATTATTATCAAACAATTCTAAATTTTCAATTCCTTTTTTTAATAATGGAATCCAAGAAATAGGATGAGTTTGATAAATATTTTGATATATTTTAAAATGATCAATATCAAACTCCATTAAATGTGCTAATACTTGATGTGTTTGTGCTGTAACTTTATTATATTGAAACAATCCTGTATCTGTTAAAATACCAACATAGATAGCAGTAGCAATTTTTTGAGTTAGAGGAATATTTAATTTTTTTATAATATTATATAATAATTCACAAGTACTACTAATATCTAATACACAATTAAAATCACCAAATAAAGGATTTGACATGTGATGATCAATATTAATAATTTTTTGATGAGGTAAAATATAATCACAAAGTGATCCAGCTCTATCACTTTGTCCACAATCTAAAAAAGCTATAATATCTGTTTGTTCATTTTGAATTTCATCAATTTGAGTTGAATTTAGATAATTTATATTAATATTTTCAACTATAAATAATAAATTTTTAGGAACAGGATCAATAAGTATTATATCATAATTTAGTTTATAATGTTCACAGATATGAGCAAATGCTAACATACTACCTATAGCATCACCATCGGGATTTCTATGTGAAATAATACGTATATGATGTCCATTTTGTAGTATTTGTAAAAAAGTATTCAATTGATTTATAGAACTCATATACAATTCCTTAGAATTAATTATTATCTATAGGTTTTTCTAACCATACAGTAAAATATTCTTCATCTTTTACTGGTTCGAATCTTATTTCAGGACAACGGCGTAGTCCTAAATTAGAACCAGCAATAGATGAAATATAACCAGCAGATCGTCGAAGTGCATCTAATGTTTTCACAATATCTTTTTTATCAGATCCAAAAATACGTATTTTAACATATGCTATTTCATAATCTTTAGACATTTTAACACTTAAAACACTCGTGAGTGCATTTATACCAGGATCTTTAATATTTTTCATGATAATATCGCCAATTTCACGTTGCATATTTTTTTCATAACGTATAATACGGCGATTTGAATTATCAGTATGGAAGGTCTTTTTTATCATTTACAAACCTTATTTAATATCATTTTTAATATCTTTTACTTCTTCTTCTATTAATTCTAATTTACGATTAGATGTTTCTACATTATAAGTTTCAATAATATCACCAACTTTGAAATCATCATAATTAATAAAAGTAATACCACATTCAAATCCTGTTTGAACTTCATTCACTTCATCTTTAAAACGACGTAAGCTTTTAAAAGATCCTGACCAAATTTGTGCACCTTCTCTGAATATTCTAACAACATTACCTTTACGTAAGAAACCTTCTGTAATCATAGATCCAGCTACTTTACCAACATTAGTAATTTTAATAATTTCTTTAATTTCAGCTTCACCAATTTTAGTTTCAGATACAGCTGGATCTAACATTCCTTCAATAACACTATGTACATGTTCTACAAGATCATAAATTACATTATAACGACGAATAGGAATTTCAGCATTATCGGCTCTGGTTTTAGCAATAGAGTCTACGCGAACACGAAATGCTAAAATAGCAGCTGCATTAGCAGCAGAGTCAGCTAGAGTTTGTGCTAACATAATATCATTTTCACTAACTGTTCCTATACCAGAATGAACAACATTTACTTTAACTTCTGTATTTTTAAGTTTAGAAAGAGTGTACAAAATAGCTTCTAAAGAACCATTTACATCAGCTTTAACAATAACTTTGTATTCTTTAAGATTAGGATTTTGAAGTCTTTCCATAGCATTTGACATAGAATACTTCTTTTGACGGATAATATCTTCATTTCTTTTTAAGATAGCTCTTTTATTTGCTAATGTTCGAGCCTCATCTTCAGATAACATAATATGAAAATCATCTCCTGCTTCTGGAAGACTATCAAATCCCATAATTTCAATAGGCATAGATGGACCTGCAGAAATTTCTTTTCCACCTTTATCATTAAATAATGCTCTGATTTTGCCAAAAGTTGTTCCAGATACATAGGAATCACCAACTTTAGCAATACCATTTTTAATGATAACAGTAGCAATTGCACCACGCCCAACATCCATTTTAGATTCAATAACAAAACCTGTACCAGTTCTATTTGGATTAGCGGTCAATTCCATAACTTCAGCTTGTAATAATACAGCATCTAATAATTCTGGAATACCTTGTCCTGTCATAGCTGATACTGGCATATACATAGTATCTCCACCCCAAGCTTCTGATAATAATCCATATTCAGATAACATTTGTTGAATTTTTTCAGGATTTGCATTTGGTAAATCAATTTTATTTACAGCTACAATTATAGGAACTTTTGCTATTCTAGCATGACTTAAAGCTTCTAATGTTTGAGGTTTTGGACCTTCTTCTGCAGAAACAACAAGAATGACAATATCTGTAATTAATGCACCTCTAGCTCTCATAGCTGTAAAAGCAGCATGTCCCGGTGTATCAAGAAAAGTAATAGTATTTCCTTGTGGTACTTTGACAGAATAAGCTCCAATATGCTGAGTAATTCCACCAGATTCATGTGCAATAACATTAGTTTTTCTAATAGTATCAAGAAGCCTTGTTTTACCATGATCAACATGTCCCATAATAGTAACAATAGGAGGTCTAGGAGATAAATCTTCAATTTTATCTTCTTCAATTTTAATTTGAACTTCTTCATGTTCATCTTTAATTACTACACGACAATTAAATTCATCAGCGAGTAGAGTAGCTGTATCAGCATCTAAATCTTCATTAATTGTAGCTTGTTGTCCTAGTTTAAATAGTGTTGAGATAAGTTCAGCTGCCTTAAGATTCATTTTATGTGCTAAATCAGAAAGTTTAATAATTGGCCCAATTTCTATTTCTTCAGGAATTACAGCTTCACCTCTTTTCTTTTTACCAGCGATTTGAAGTTTATTTAGTGCAATTTCTTCTTGATGACGTCTGTTGTTTTTTTGAAAAACTTTTTTATCTTTATGAATAGCCTCACGACGATGACTTGTAGTTTTACCATTACCTTGTTGAGATGTTGATGAAGTTGTTGTTACGCCACCTTGTCCACCAGAATTAGGTCTATTGTAGCCACCCTGTCCACCAGAATTAGGTCTATTGTAGCCACCCTGTCCACCAGAATTAGGTCTATTGTAGCCACCCTGTCCACCAGAATTAGGTCTATTGTAGCCACCCTGTCCACCA